>NZ_JBFUCJ010000152.1:0-13130 GCF_056405295.1 Variovorax sp. P1_H2
CTCATGATCCCGTCTCGCAAAAGCCTTCTCTGGGCCGGTCTGCTGGCCTCCGCCACTTTCGCTTCGTCCGGTGCCTTCGCGCAGGCGCCGCTGACGGCTCCCCCGCCGCCCGCCGCCGAAGCCCGGCCAGGCACCCAGGCGCCCGCCAAGCCCCAGCTCCAGCGCGCCGAGCGCTTCGAGCGCATGCAGGCCCAACGGGCCCAGCACCTGGCTGCGTTGAAGGAGAAGCTCAAGCTGACCCCGGCGCAGGAAAGCGCGTGGAACAGTTTTGCAGCGGCGCAACAGCCGCCGGCCCGACCGGCGGGGCAAGCCGACGCCGAGCGCGCCGAGTTCGCCAAGCTGACCACGCCACAGCGCCTCGACCGCATGCAGGCCCGCCAGGCCGAACGCAGCGCGATGTTCGCCAAGCGCGCCGACGCCACCCGCAGCTTCTACGCTGCGCTGACGCCGGAGCAGCAGAAGACCTTCGACGCCGAGTCGATGCCGCGCGTCGGACCCCACGGCCCTGGCGGTCCTGGCGGACATCACCACCACCCCGCCCCCGCGCCCGCAAAAAGCTGAAAGGCCTCACGGATAAAAGCCCGGCGCTCGCGCCCCGGGGCTTTTCCGCTGTGCGGGCGGCTTCGATCACCGAGGCGTGCCGGTCTTGTCGATCGGGTCCAGAAGGTGGTGCGTTCCTACAGCAGGGGCGCGCCTCCCGGCTTACAACCCTTCCTGTGAAGCCTTTTTCGCATTCGACCGCCGTGGCCGCGCCACCCACCTCGCTCAAGGTCATGACCGTGAACACCCACAAGGGCTTCACGGCGCTGAACCGCAAGTTCATCCTGCCGGAGCTGCGCGAGGCGGTGCGCACGGTCGGGGCCGACGTCGTCTTCCTGCAGGAGGTGCTGGGCACCCACTCGCGCCATTCGCGCAAGATCGACAACTGGCCGGAGGCCCCGCACTACGAGTTCCTGGCCGACACCATGTGGCCCCAGTTCGCCTATGGCCGCAACGCCGTGTACCCGAGGGGGCACCACGGCAACGCGGTGCTGTCCAAGTTTCCGATCGTCCACTACCGCAACCACGACGTCTCGATCGCCGGGCCCGAGAAGCGCGGCCTGCTGCACTGCGTGTTGCGGCTGCCGGCGCGGCCGATCGATGTCCACGTGATCTGCGCACACCTCGGGCTGGCCGAGAACCACCGGCTCCAGCAACTCGAGCTGCTGTGCCATATCGTGCGCGACGAGGTCCCCGCGGACGCACCGCTGATCGTGGCCGGCGACTTCAACGACTGGCGCGGCCGCGCCCACGAAATCCTCGAGCAGGGGGTGTCGCTGCGCGAAGTCTTCGTGCAGGCCCATGGCAGCGCCGCCCGGACCTTTCCTTCGCGCTTCCCGCTGCTGCCCCTGGATCGCATCTACGTGCGCAATGCGGGCGTGCATTCGCCGATGGTGCTGCCGCGCAAGCCCTGGTCGCATCTGTCCGACCACGCGCCGCTGGTGGCGGAGATCGCGCTGTGAACGACGCCACCACGGCAGGCAAGCCGGCCGCCGACGGGCGCTGGACCGGCGGCAACCGCGTGGAACTGCTGGAAAACGGCGATCAGTTCTTCCCGCGCGTCTTCGACGCCATCCGCCGGGCCCGGCGCGAAGTCATCGTCGAGACCTTCATCCTGTTCGAGGACAAGGTCGGCGCGCAGCTGCATGCGGCCCTGCGCGCGGCAGCGGCACGCGGCGTGAAGGTCGACCTCATGATCGATGGCTTCGGCTCGCCCTCGCTGTCGCCGGAGTTCATCTCGGGGCTGACCTCCACCGGCGTCAAGGTCCGGGTGTTCGATCCCGGCAAGCGCTTCTTCGGCCAGCGGCTCAACGTCTTCCGGCGCATGCATCGCAAGATCGTGGTGGTCGACGGCGCACTGGCCTTCGTCGGCGGCATCAACTACGCGGCCGACCACCTGCTCGACTTCGGCCCCAAGGCCAAGCAGGACTACGCGGTCGCACTGGTCGGCCCGATCGTCTCGGAGATCCATCGCTTCGTGCTGCAGGCGATCGCGGTCGGCGGCAAGGGCCCGAGCTGGTTCCAGCGCCGGATCACGGCCTCCGCACAGGTCGACAACGCCCCCGCAGGCGACGCCGCCGCGCAGTTCGTGACCCGCGACAACCGGCACCACACCAACGACATCGAGCGCCACTACCTCGCCGCCATCCGCAGCGCGCGGCAGCGCATCGTGATCGCCAATGCCTACTTCTTCCCCGGCTACCGCCTGATCAACGAAATGCACCGCGCCGCGCGGCGCGGCGTTGACGTGCGCCTGATCCTGCAGGGCGAACCCGACATGCCGATCGTCAAGACGGCAGCGAGCATGCTCTATCACCACCTGCTGCATGCCGGCGTGCGGATCTACGAATACTGCGAGCGCCCGCTGCACGGCAAGGTGGCACTGGCGGACGACCAGTGGAGCACCGTCGGCTCGAGCAACCTCGACCCGCTGAGCCTTTCGCTGAACCTCGAGGCCAACGTGATCGTGCGCGACAAGGCCTTCAACCAGGTGCTGTGGGAGCGGCTCGACACGCTGATGCAGAAGAGTTGCAGGGAAATCGAGGCGTCGGAGCTCAGCGAATGGAGCGGCTGGCGGCTGGTGCGCAGCTTCATCATCTTCCACCTGCTGCGTTGGTATCCCTCGTGGGTCGGCTGGCTGCCGCGCCACGCACCGAAGCTCGAGCCACTGCATACGCCGAAGCCGGAGGCCGGCAGCGCCACGCAAACGGACGCAGCATGAGCGCCGCCCGGCCGCCCGAAGGCGCTCGCACCGTAGTGCGAAGCACAAAGGCATCCGAATGCGCCGCGCCGGGCCGCCCCAAGCAAGCTCGCACCGCAGTGCACAGCACGGAGCTTGCCTTGTGAAGGCCGGCAGCTGGGCCCGGGTGAAACGCGCGGCCGCATGGCTCTTCTTCGCGCTCGTGCTGGTGCTGGTCGTGCGCCAGGCCCGCATGGTCGACTGGCGCGACGTGCTGGCGTCGCTGCGCGCCATTCCGCTGCCGGCGCTGCTGGCGGCCACCGCGCTCGCCGCCTGCAGCCACCTGCTCTACAGCACCTTCGACCTGCTTGGCCGCCGCATGACCGGGCACCGGCTCGGCACCTGCGTCGTCATGCGCGTCACCTTCATCAGCTACGCCTTCAACCTCAACCTCGGCGCCCTGGTCGGGGGCGTCGCCTTCAGGTACCGCCTCTATTCCCGGCTGGGCCTGGACAACCCGACGATCACGCGGGTGCTCGGCTTCAGCATGCTGACCAACTGGCTCGGCTACCTGGTGCTGGCCGGCGCGGTCTTCTGCTTCTTTCCGATGACGCTGCCGCCGGATTGGAAGATGGACGGCGAGGGACTGCGGATCCTCGGCGCCCTGCTGCTGGCGGCGGGCGGAGCCTACCTCGGGCTGTGCGCGATCGCGCGGCAACACACCTGGCGCCTGCGCGGCCATGAACTGGACACGCCCTCGCTGCGCATGGCCTTGCTGCAGCTCGCGATGTCGACGCTCAACTGGTCGGCGATCGGCGGCGTGGTCTGGATGCTGCTGCTGCGCCAGCTGCCCTATCCCGAGGTGATGGCCGCGATGCTGGTCGCCGCGGTCGCCGGCGTCATCACCCATGTGCCGGGCGGGCTGGGCGTGCTCGAGGCCGTGTTCCTCGCGCTGCTCGGCCACCGGTTGCCGCAAGGCACGCTGCTGGGTGCGCTGCTGGCCTACCGGGGCATCTACTACCTGCTGCCCCTCGCGCTCGCTGCGCTGGCCTACGTGGCCACCGAACTGCGCGCCAGAAGGCTGCGCACGCGTGCCCGGACCGTGTTCAGAAGCGATGGAGATAGCGCAACCGGACGAAATTCTCGCCAGGATTCGGCTCTTTGAGGCCCGCGTTCGAGACATGCTGCAGACGCACTGACAGCTCATGCTCGCCCTGGGAGCCGAAGCTGCGTCCCACGCCGAGCTGCTCGGTGAACTGGAAGGTCGTGCTGAACTCCCGGTCGGGCGTGCGGTAGATGCTGTTCATCAGCGTCGCGCCGAAACCGGCCTCGACGAACCACGGCGAGTCGCCCTGCTCGAAACGGTAGCGCCAGTTGGCGACCACACCGAGTTGCGTGTAGCTGCGCCGGTCCACGCCGTCGGGGGGGGCCGGCGCGCGCCACCGGCTGAGGAAGAAATCCCAATAGAAGGAGCACGCGCCCTCTTGAACCGACTGTCCGTGGGTCCACGGGAGCACCGCGCCGAAGGTCAGCGAATCGGTCTCCCCAGGGCCTTGAAGCGACTGCCCCAGGTCGATGTAGGCACCTGGCGCGTTGTCCATTCCGGCGGCCGTGGCGGCAATGGAAAGCGAACAGCATGCCGCGCTCAGCAGCATTCGGGCTCGGCGCGGTGTGTCGGACATTTTGTAAGCACGCGTTGCAGATTCGAATGTACCGAGCTTCTCAAARGCGGCGTGAAACATCGATTGGTGCTTCCCTGCCCCCCAGGTAGGACGGCATCCCCAAAGCAATGCTGCAGTGCAGCAAAAAAGCCGTGGGAAGCCTATAGTCGGGTTTGTCCCCTCGCACAAAGTCCAAGACTTCCATGACCCACAGTCTCTCCTCCCCGCGCTTCTTCAACCCGCTCATGTTGTGGGTCGATGTGGCGTTGAAGACCCAAGAAATGCTGCTGTCGGCCGGCTCGGTGATCCAGATGCGCACCGAGCGCATGGCCAAGGCCGGCCTCTCGCCCAGCGAGGTCGACATGGCCGAATTCCAGCTCATGAGCCACGAGAAACTGGCGGCGGCAAGCGAATCCGGCGTCGCCATGGCAAACCAGTTGCACACCACCCAGTTCGCCCTCGTGAACCGTGCGGTGAAACACTGGCTGGGCAGCGGCTTGGCCCTGTTCTCGCTCGCCACCAGTACCACCCCGGCACAGGCAGTCGGCCATGCCGAAGCCTTCGGAAGCGCCGCCGCACGCTCCGCCGAAACGGTGAGCCAGCTTTCCAGCGCCAGCGCGCGCATCGTCCAGCGCGGCCTCAAGCCGATCCATGCGAAGACCACCTCGAACGCGCGCCGGCTGTCCACCGAACAGGACTGACGCGATGCCACGCCGCTTGGTGGGCAGCGCGCACAATGCCGAGCCGGCTTGAAACTCACTCCGGCATCAGTCGCAGCAAAGTAATTTCGGAGGGTGCGCCGAAGCGCTTCGGTGGCCCCCAGTAGCCGGTGCCGCGGCTGGTGTAGACCCACATCTCGCTCAGCTTGTGCAGCCCGGCCGTGAAGGGCTGCTGCAGTGGCACGAACAGGTTCCACGGAAAGAACTGCCCGCCGTGCGTGTGGCCCGAGAGCTGAAGGTGGTAGCCCGCCTCGGCCGCCTCGGGCGCGCTGCGCGGCTGGTGCGCCAGCAGCACCCGCGTGTGCACCAGCGGCGGCGCGTCGGCCAGCGCGCCGTGGGGGTCGCTGGCATGCGCCGCATCGAAGTGCCCCGCCGTGTAGTCGGTCACGCCGGCCACCAGCAGCGCGCTCTCGAGCACTTCCTCGTCGGTCTGCGCGCCCTTCACGTTGCGCGTCTGCAGCACCACGTGCTCGTTGAGCAGCACGCGCAGGCCGAGCCGCCRCAGCTCCTCGATCCAGGCATGGGCGCCGGCGTAGTACTCGTGGTTGCCGGTCACCACGAAAGTGCCATGCCGGGCCTTGAGCTGCTCCAGCGGGGCGATGTGCTCGCGCAGCTCGGCCACCGTGCCGTCGACCAGGTCGCCGGTGATCGCGATCATGTCGGCGCCCAGCGCATTCACCGCATTGACGATGCGCTGGATATAGCCGCGCTTGATGGTCGGCCCGACGTGGATGTCGCTGAGCTGTGCGATCGTGAAGCCGCTCAATGCCGAGGGCAGGTCGCGGATCGGCACATCGACCCGCACCACACCCGCGGTGCGGCGCGCATTCAGCAGGCCGATCAACGAAGTCGCGCTCGCCGTCAGCGGCACGGCGGCGGCGCTCCAGAAACGCCAGCGCGCCCAGTCCACCGTCGCCCCGGACACCGACGCACCGAACCAGCCGAGCAGCAGGCCGGCATCGCGCACCAGCGTGAGCAGCATGAGCGACGAGAACCAGCCCATGCTGACGAGCCCGATCCATTTCCAGCCATCGGCGAACGGCCGCCTCCCGGACCGCATGCCGACGAAGGGCAGCGGCATGGTTGCGGCTGACACCAGCAGCGCCAGCGCCAGCAGCGACCACGCGAGCGGCAGGCTCGCGAGCGCCGGCAACAGGCGCAGCCCGATGTAGACGTGCAGCAGCGTGGTGAGAAGAATGAGGGGGCGAAGCGGCATCGGGGCCTAGGAAGACGGGCAGCGCCCGGGCACACCATGTGCGAGCGATACGCTCCACATTCAAGGTGCGTGCCATGCACAGGCAACCTTGCATTTTCCCACGCCCTATCTCGCGCCGCACTGAGCATTTTCTCAAAGAGCGGCGCAGGATCCTCGCGTTTCAGGAACGCGTGCCGGGCTCCGCGCCGCCGGGCCAGACGAACACGGTCCGCTTCGGCTGCCACGGCAGCACTTCGATCTGCTGCGTCAGGGTCTGGCCCGCGCGCGTGGCCTCGATCTCGTAGCGGCCCGGATCCAGCCGCGCCACCAGGAACGGGCCGCCGGTCGCGACCTGGCTCAGCAGCGTACGGCCCGATGCGTCCCGAACGGTCAGCACGACATCGGCGGCCGAGACCTGCCGCTTGCCCTCCTGGACCGCGAACTCGAAACTGGCCGGCCACCGGGGCTCGATGCTCTGCATCAGCGCCGCTTCCTCGCTGCTGGTGCCGCCGCCCATGTACTCGACGCCGTTCGCCATGTGGATGGGCGGGTTGTAGACCGCATGCGCCGCCAGCGCACCGGAAAGCGCCGCGGCGCCCAATGCGAGGGCGACCTGCGGCCGCCAGGAACGATGTGCAATCATCGCGGAGTCCTTTGCTCGGGTTGGCATGAGGAAAGCCTCATGCCGACACTGTCGGCAATGAAACTTAAGCCAACCTGATCGCCGGCGCACCCGAAACGGGCGACTCAGCGGCCGGTTTGCACCGAAGCCTGCTGCTCGGGCCGCGGCAATCCCATCGCGGCGGCGAAATCGACATTCGACGGCCAGACGAACTGCGCCTTCGAGCTCAGTCCGTTGAACACCGTCAGCGACTGCTGCAGCGTGATCCCGGCCAGCGTGGCCTCGACCTCGTAGGCGCCGGGGTCGAGCCGTGCCAGCATGAACGGCGAACCGGTGGCTGCCTCCATCACCAGCCGGCCGGAATAGCGGTCGCGCACCACCACTTTGACATCGCTCGGAAACTGGCCCGGACGGCCGCGGCTGACCGCGAATTCGAGGGTGGCGGCCCAGCGCGGCGCCACCGTCTGCATGAAAGCCGCTTCCGCGCTGCTTTTGCCGCCGCACATGTATTCGATGCCCTGGGCCATCCGGATCGGCGGATTGGTGACCGCCTGCGCCGAATTGAACATTCCGAAGATCGCCAGGGCGGCGGCGGGGCGCCAAAACCGGATCGGGTTCATTGCTGTGCTGTCCTTGCTCATAGATGGCGACTCATCGCCGGCCATTCTGCTTAGCAAGAGTCGGGCTAGGAATAGCGTTTACGCGAAGTAGCGCCTCCGAGACGCTCCAGACACGGAAAACGCATGAGGACCAGTTCCCATTGTTGGCGAAGCCACCACCCCCGACACCTCACGACCCGCCTGGCTGGCGGTCGCTTCGATCGCAGTCGACACGTTCGCGATGGTCACGACCGAGTTCCTGCCGATCGGACTCCCGACCGACATCGGCGCCGGCCTGCAGGTCAGCGGCGGCACGCCGAACGCAGCTGAGCGCTCAGACGTCGATGTTCGCCGCCCGCAGCGCGTTCTGCTCGATGAACTCGCGCCGCGGCTCGACCTCGTCGCCCATCAGCATCGTGAACACGCGGTCGGCCTCGATCGCGTCGTCGATCTGCACCCGCAGCAAGCGGCGCACGGCCGGGTCCATCGTGGTCTCCCACAGCTGCTCGGGATTCATCTCGCCCAGACCCTTGTAGCGCTGGCGCGCGGTGGCGTTCTCGGCCTGTCCGATCAGCCAGCGCATCGCCTCGCGGAAGTCATTGACCTTTTCTTCCTTGGCCCGCTCGCCCTCGCCGCGCTTGACCACGGCGCCTTCGCCGAGCAGGTCGCGGAAGGTCTTGGCGGCCTCGGCCAGGGCGGCATAGTCGGCGCCGTGGACGAAGTCCTGCGTCAGCACGCTGCTCTTGATGTTGCCGTGGTGGCGGCGGCTGATGCGCAGCAGCGGCTTGTCGCTGCGGGTGTCGAACTCGCTCGACACATCGGCCGGCGCCCCGGTGGTGTTGAGCTCGCGCAGCTTGTTCTGCAGCGCCACGGCCGAGGCCTCGGCGCCGGCCGTGGTGTCGAGGTCGAGCGACACGCCGTCGGCGATGGCGCGCAGCGCCGCCGCATCGAGGAACACGCCGAGCCGCGCGATCACCGCTTCGGCCAGCTGGTGCTTGCGCGCCAGCTCGGCCAGCGTGTCGCCGCCGAGCGTCGTCGGGTTGGCGCCGCCGGTGGACACGCTCGCATCCTTCAAGGCCACCTTCAGCAGGAAGGCATCGAGGGCCGGACCGTCCTTGAGGTATTGCTCCTCCTTGCCGACCTTGACCTTGTACAGCGGCGGCTGCGCGATGTAGATGTGGCCGCGCTCGACCAGTTCGGGCATCTGCCGATAGAAGAAGGTCAGCAGCAGCGTGCGGATGTGGGCGCCGTCGACGTCGGCGTCGGTCATGATGATGATCCGGTGGTAGCGCAGCTTGGCGACGTTGAAGTCGTCGGCGCCGCCGCCCGAAGTCGTCGCGCCGGCACGGCCGATGCCGGTGCCCAAAGCGGTGATCATGGTCAGGATTTCGTTGCTGGTCAGCAGCTTCTCGTAGCGCGCCTTCTCGACGTTCAGGATCTTGCCGCGCAGCGGCAGGATGGCCTGGAACTTCCGGTCGCGGCCCTGCTTGGCCGAGCCGCCGGCGGAGTCGCCCTCGACCAGGTAGACCTCGCACAGCGCCGGATCCTTCTCCTGGCAGTCGGCCAGCTTGCCCGGCAGGCCCATGCCGTCGAGCACGCCCTTGCGCCGCGTCATCTCGCGCGCCTTGCGGGCCGCTTCGCGCGCACGCGCCGCCTCTACGATCTTGCCGCAGATGATCTTGGCGTCGTTCGGGCGCTCCTGCAGGTAGTCGGTCAGCAGGCGGCCGACGATGTCCTCGACCGGCGCGCGCACCTCGCTCGACACCAGCTTGTCCTTGGTCTGGCTCGAGAACTTGGGCTCGGGCACCTTGACGCTCAGCACGCAGCACAGGCCTTCGCGCATGTCGTCGCCGGTGACTTCGACCTTGGCCTTCTTGGCGAACTCGTTCTCTTCGATGTACTTGTTGATGACCCGGGTCATCGCGGCGCGCAGGCCGGTCAGGTGGGTGCCGCCGTCACGCTGCGGGATGTTGTTGGTGAAACACAGCACCTGCTCGTTGTAGCCGCTGTTCCACTGCATCGCGACCTCGACGCCGATGTGCGTGCCGGGAATGCCGCCGTAGGTGTCGGCCGGCTTCTCTCCCATCGCGTAGAACACGTTCGGGTGCAGGACAGTCTTGCCCTTGTTGATGAACTCGACGAAGCCCTTGACGCCGCCGGCGCCCGAGAAGTCGTCTTCCTTGCCGCTGCGCTCGTCGATCAGCCGGATCCGCACGCCGTTGTTGAGGAAGCTCAGCTCGCGCAGCCGCTTGCTCAGGATCTCGTAATGGAAGTCGGCGTTTTCCTTGAAGATCTCGGTGTCGGGCAGGAAGTGCACCTCGGTGCCGCGCTTCTCGGTCTCGCCCGTGACTTTCATCGGCGAGACCTCGACGCCGTTGACGACGTCGACGATGCGGTTCTGCACGAAGCCCTTGCTGAACTCCAGCGTGTGGACCTTGCCCTCGCGCCGCACCGTGAGGCGCAGCATCTTGCTGAGCGCGTTGACGCAGCTCACGCCGACGCCGTGCAGGCCGCCCGAGACCTTGTAGCTGTTCTGGTTGAACTTGCCGCCCGCGTGCAGTTCGGTCAGTGCGATCTCGGCCGCCGAGCGCTTGGGCTCGTGCTTGTCGTCCATCTTGACGCCGGTGGGGATGCCCCGGCCGTTGTCGGTCACGGACACCGAGTTGTCGGTGTGGATCGTGACCACGATGTCGTCGCAGTAGCCCGCCAGCGCCTCGTCGATCGAGTTGTCGACCACCTCGAACACCAGGTGGTGCAGGCCGGTGCCGTCCGAGGTGTCGCCGATGTACATGCCCGGGCGCTTGCGCACCGCCTCCAGCCCTTCGAGGATCGTGATGGAGCCTTCGCCATAGGACGTGTCGCCGGCCGGTGTCACCTCGATCGGAATCGCGCTGTCGATTTCAGGGGTGTAAACCGGCTCGGTGTGCGGCACGTCCGGCTTGTTTTCTTCGCTCATCACTGTCTTTCTCTCTGGCGCCGGGCTGGGCACCGTCTGTTCGGGAGATACCGCGGAACCGGATTCGCCGGGCCGCTGGTATCGCCCCCTGCAAGGGGGTGGGCGGCTACACGCAGTGAGCCAACCTGGGGGTGTGCCAGGTCCTTGTGCTAAATGCGCATCGGCATGACGACGTACTTGAACGATGCGTTCTCGGGAATCGTCATCAGCACCGAACTGTTGGAATCGGCCAGGTCCAGCTTCACCATGTCCTGGCTCATGTTGGCCAGGGCGTCGATCAGGTAGGTCACGTTGAAGCCGATCTCGATGGCGTCGCCGCCGTAGTCGATGTCGAGCTCGTCCTGCGCCTCTTCCTGCTCGGCGTTGTTCGAGGCGATGCGCAGCGTACCCGGCTCGATGTTGAGCCGCACGCCCTTGAACTTCTCGCTGGTCAGGATCGCGGTGCGCTGCAGGCTGGCCAGCAGCTGCGCGCGGCCCAGGGTCACGGTGTTCTTGTGGGTCTTCGGGATCACGCGGTTGTAGTCGGGGAACTTGCCCTCGACCAGCTTGGTGACGAATTCCATGCCGCCGAAGCTGAACTTGGCCTGGTTGTTGGCGAACTGCATCTCGATCGCGCCTTCGGCGTCGGACAGCAGGCGCTGCATCTCGAGCACGGTCTTGCGCGGCAGGATCACTTCCTGGCGCGGCACCTCGACGTCGAGCGTGGCCGAGGCGAAAGCCAGCCGGTGGCCGTCGGTGGCGACCAGGCTCAGCTGCTTGCCTTCGGCGACGAACAGGATGCCGTTGAGGTAGTAGCGGATGTCGTGCACCGCCATCGCGAAGGACACCTGGCCGAGCAAGTCCTTGAGCGTCTTCTGCGGCACGCTGAACACGGGACCGAAGTTGGCCGACTCCTGCACCAGCGGGAAATCCTCGGCCGGCAGCGACTGCAGCGTGAAACGGCTCTTGCCGCCCTTCAACACCAGCTTGCTGGCACTCGATTCGAGGCTCACGGTCTGGTCGGCCGGCATGGTGCGCAGGATGTCGATCAGCTTGCGGGCACCGATGGTGGTCGTGAAGTTGCCCTCGTCGCCGCCGAGCTCGGCATGGGTACGGATCTGGATCTCGAGGTCGCTGGTGGTCAGCTGCAACTGGCCGCCGGTCTTGCGGATCAGCACGTTGGCCAGGATCGGCAGCGTGTGGCGCCGCTCGACGATGCCCGCCACCGACTGCAGCGCGGCAAGGACTTTGTCCTGTGTAGCCTTCAAAACGATCATTGTCTTACCTCTTCCTTATTTCTTTAATTCAAATTAGTAGTAGTAGATAAGGGACGCACTGTTCTGTGGACAGCGTCGTTTTCCGCTTGTGCGACAAGGACTTGGCGCTGCCGCTCGGCTGTGCGCAGCCGCGCTTCGTTGCTGTCGCGCCAAGGCGCACAACTTCGGGCCGCGTGCCCAGCCTGTGGATAAGTGCCTTCTTGTGCGGGATCTGTCCACAGAGTTGTCCTTTGACAGCATCGATGAGCAGCATGCTATCCCTTCAGCGTCTGCTCCAGCACATGCAGCTGCTGGTTCAGTTCGGTGAGCTGCTGGCGCTCGCCCGAGATCTTGCGCACCGCGTGCAGTACCGTGGTGTGGTCGCGGCCGCCGAACAGCTCGCCGATTTCGGGCAGGCTCTTCTGGGTCAGCTCCTTGGCCAGGTACATCGCGATCTGGCGCGGCCGGGCGATCGAGGCCGGCCGCTTCTTCGAGTACATGTCGGCGACCTTGATCTTGTAGTAGTCGGCCACCGTCTTCTGGATGTTCTCGACCGAGATCTGCCGGTTCTGGATCGACAGCAGGTCGCGCAGTGCCTCGCGTGCCAGCGCGATCGAGATCTCTTTCTGGTTGAAGCGCGAATAGGCCAGGATCTTGCGCAGCGCGCCTTCGAGCTCGCGCACGTTGGAACGGACGTTCTTGGCGACGAAGAAGGCGACCTCCTCGGGCATCTCGGCGCTCTCGGCGCGGGCCTTGTTGATCAGGATGGCCACGCGCATCTCGAGCTCGGGCGGCTCGATCGCCACCGTGAGGCCCGAGTCGAAGCGCGAGACCAGTCGCTCGTGGATGTCCGCCAGGCCCTTGGGGTAGGTGTCGCTGGTCATCACGATGTGCGACTTCTTGGCCAGCAGGGCTTCGAAGGCGTTGAAGAATTCTTCCTGCGTCCGGTCCTTGTTGGCGAAGAACTGGACGTCGTCGATCAGCAGCAGATCGAGCGAGTGGTAGCGCTCCTTGAACTCGTCGAAGGTCTTGCGCTGATAGGCTTTGACCACATCCGAGACGAACTGCTCGGCATGGATGTAGAGAACTTTGGCGTCCGGCCGGTCGGCCAGCAGGCGGTTGCCCACGGCGTGCATCAGGTGGGTCTTGCCGAGGCCGACGCCGCCGTAGATGAAAAGCGGGTTGTAGAGGTGGCCCGGCATGCCGGCCACGTGCATCGCCGCGGCGCGCGCCATGCGGTTCGCCGTGCCCTCCACCAGGGTGTCGAAGGTGAGCCCCGAGTTGAGCCGGTTCTTGAACGCGGCCGCCGCCAGATCCTCGCTCGGCGGCGCCATGTCGCGCGGCACATCGGTTTCCGACACGATGGCCATCGAGGCTGGCCTGCTAATGATTTCCCGAGGAGCGAGCGCTAACTCAATGATGAC
>NZ_JBFUCJ010000153.1:0-13025 GCF_056405295.1 Variovorax sp. P1_H2
ACGACGGTGCCACCGGAGCCGCCCTGCTGGTTCTGAATCACGTATTCCTGCTTCACGCGGGCAAAGGCGAGGCTGATTGTTTCTCTCGCTCGCGACATGGTGGCTTGGAGCTTCGGGGCAACTCGGGTAACGATCACATCGCCCATCGTGATAGTGAGGTACTCCAGCGGGGAGCCCCCGGCCTTTCTGACCACGAGGGTGGCCGTGTCGATGTGCTTGCCCGTCAGGCAGTACTTGAGCAGGTTGGGGCTGGCCCGGTCCACGTAGTGGTCGAAGGTCAGGTCGCTGACGGTGGCCTTGCCGGCACCGCCGCCGCTGCCGGCATGCATGGTGGATTGCTGGGTGATTTCCCATTCCCAATCCAAGATTTCGATTTCGTCTTTATGGCTGGCGTCTTGCGCTTCACCGGTAATGCCGGTCAGTTTCAAAAAGATATCTTGCGACATGGATTTTTCCTCCCTGAAATATAGGCATGCGACATGCGCCTAATTTAGAAGGATCAAGCCTATCAATATCTGCGATCGCGCAGACGATCACGCGAAAAATTGAGATTATTCCCCCCCCCCCCCGCTGTCGCGGGTTTTCTTGGGTCTCGAATCGGTTCTCAGACCGACACCCGCAGCCCCGAGGCCTGTCCAGTGCGCCGACGAGGGAGGTAGCCCTCGCGATGGCGCAGGACGCGCTGGTCACCGCGCTGGATTTCTACTTCGAGGACCGGCGCGAGGTACCGGCCCCGCGCCCCGTCGCCAAAGGCAGGGACGCCATCGAGCAGCCGGTCAGCCTGAGCGCCAAGGTGCTGCTTCTCAACGAGATGGTGCGCCAGAAGGTGCGCCCTGCGGACCTTGCGCGCAAGCTCCACACCAGCGCCCAGGAGGTCAACCGGCTCACCGATCTTCGACACCGCACGCGCGTGGACAGCATCCAACAGGCGCTGGCGACGCTGGGCAAGCGGCTGGAAGTCAGCGTCGTCTGAGAGGGCGGCAGGCGCCGCCCACGACTCACAAGCGGATGGGCTCGGCCACGCTCAAAAGCGCGGCATCCCGCCGCCCCCGCCCATCGGGGGCATGCCCTTCATGCCGCCCATGCGCTTCATCATCTTCATGAGGCCGCCGCCCTTCATCTTCTTCATCATTCCCTGCATCTGCTCGAACTCGTTGAGCAGCCGGTTCACTTCCTGGACCTGGACACCGGCGCCGGCCGCGATGCGGCGCTTGCGCGTCGCTTTCAGCAGTTCGGGCTTGCGGCGCTCCAGCGGCGTCATGCTGTTGATGATCCCTTCCTTGCGCCGGATGTCGCGCTCGGCCCGCGTCATGTCGGCCTCGGTCGCCTTGGCCGCCATCTGCGCCGGCAGCTTGTCAAGGATGCTCGACAGTCCGCCCATCTGCTTCATCTGCTGCAGCTGGCCGAGGAAGTCGTTGAGGTCGAAGCCGGCGCCGCTCTTGACCTTGGCCGCCAGCTTCTGCGCCGCCGCCACGTCGACGCCGGCCGTGACCTGCTCGACCAGCGCCACGATGTCGCCCATGCCCAGGATGCGGCCCGCATGGCGCTCGGCGTCGAACACCTCGAGGCCGTCGATCTTCTCGCTGACGCCGGCGAACTTGATCGGCACGCCGGTGACCTGGCGCACCGACAGCGCGGCGCCGCCGCGCGAGTCGCCGTCGGTCTTGGTCAGGATGATGCCGGTCAGCGGCAGCGCCTCCTTGAAGGCGCGGGCGGTGTTGATCGCATCCTGGCCCTGCATGGCGTCGACCACGAACAGGGTCTCGACCGGATCGAGCGCCGCATGCAGCTGCTGGATTTCCTGCATCAGCACCTCGTCGATCGCGAGTCGGCCCGCGGTGTCGACCAGCAGCACGTCGAAGAAGTGGCGCTTGGCATGGTCGAGCGCGGCGCGGGCGATGTCGAGCGGCTTCTGGTCGGGCGTGCTCGGGAACCACTCGGCGCCGGCCTGCTTCGTCACCGTCTTGAGCTGCTCGATGGCGGCCGGCCGGTAGACGTCGCCCGACACAGTCAGGACCTTCTTCTTGCGCTTCTCGATCAGGTGCTTGGCCAGCTTGGCGGTGGTGGTGGTCTTGCCGGCGCCCTGCAGGCCGGCCATCAGGATCACGGCCGGCGGCTGCGCTGCCAGGTTGATGTCGGCCACGCCCTCGCCCATCGTGGCCGCCAGTTCGCGGTTGACGATGCCGACCAGCGCCTGGCCCGGCTTCAGCGAGCCCAGCACTTCCTGGCCGAGCGCCTTTTCCTTCACGCGGGCGACGAAGTCGCGCACCACGGGCAGGGCGACGTCGGCCTCGAGCAGGGCCATGCGCACCTCGCGCAGCATGTCCTGGACGTTGCTTTCGGTGATGCGGGCCTGGCCGCTGACCTGTTTGACGAGGCGGGTGAATTTTTCGGTGAGGGCGCTGGCCATGGTGCTTCCCGCTGGACGGGATCGGTATGAGAACGGGAGCGACGGCATTCCGCAGGAGGCGAGAAGCTAAACTCCGGCCGATGATTTTAGCGATCCCCTCCCCGCTCGGCGTGGCACTGGGCATCGCCACCGCTGCCGCCTATGGCGTCACCGCTGCCGCCGCCTCCAGCCTCAGCCGCTCCACGATCCCCTGGCTGCTCGGGCTGGCCTGGCTGCTGCACGCCCTGGCGCTGGCCGCCGGGCTGGTCGGCGGCACGCCGCGTTTCGGCTTCGCGCCGGCGATCTCGGTCACGGCGTGGCTGGTGCTGACCGTCTACGCGATCGAAAGCAGTCTCTATCCGCAGCTCAAGGTGCGCCGCACGCTGGCGGTGCTGGGCGCCGCCGCGGTCCTGCTGGCGGTACTGTTCCCCGGCACGCCGCTGCATGTCTCGGCCTCGCCGTGGCTGCCGCTGCACCTCGCGCTCGGGATCGCTTCGTACGGCCTGTTCGGCGCCGCGGTGGTCCATGCCTGGCTCATGACGCGGGCCGAGAAGCAGATCCGGCTTGCCGCCGAGCCGCAGGGCGGCGTGCCGCTGCTGACCATGGAACGCCTCACCTTCCGATTCGTGACCGCGGGCTTCGTGCTGCTGTCGGCCACGCTGCTGGCCGGCCTGCTGTTCAGCGAGACGCTGTACGGCGGCGCGGTGCGCGGCTGGAAGTGGGACCACAAGACCGTCTTCTCGGTGCTGGCCTGGCTCACCTTCGCGATCCTCCTGACCGGCCGCGCCCGCTTCGGCTGGCGCGGCCGCACCGCACGGCGCGTGCTCTACGCCGGCTCGGCGCTGCTGCTGCTGGCCTACGTGGGTTCGCGCTTCGTACTCGAAGTCGTGCTGTCGCGCCCCATCTCATGAAATACTTGCTCGTCTTCGCGGTCGTCTTCATCGCGATCTGGCTCTGGCGCAAGAACCGGCGCGAGGAGATGCGGTCGCGCCCGCCGCCGCAGAAGCCCCCGGCTGTCGGCGCGCCGCAAGCCATGGTGCGCTGCGCGCACTGCGGGCTCCACCTGCCGGCCGCCGACGCCATCGCCGGCCCCGACGGCGCCGTGTACTGCAGCACGGCGCACCGCGAAGCCGACGGGAAATGAAACAGGCCCCGGAGCGTCCGGCATGACCGCGTTCCTGCGTGCCCATGGCGAACCCGCGACCGACTGGAGTTCGCTCGAACAGTTCAGCGGCCAGAGTACCGCGCTGAAGCGCCTGTGGCGCGGCTTCGTCGCCGCGCGCTGCTTCGTGGCGGCGGTGCTGCTGCTGCTGCAGGGCCTCGCGCTGATGCTCGGACAGTCGGCGCAGCCGGCGACGATCGCGCTGTGCGCCGCCTATCTGGTGGCCACCCTGCTGACCGCGCGCTATTCGCCGATGCAGCAGATCCGCAGCCTGGGCCGCACCTGGTTCGCGACCATCGGCGTCGACCTCGTCGTCTTCGCGGCGCTGCAGGTGCTGCAGGTCGGGGGCATCAACTACTCGCCACTGTTCGCGCTGCCGGTGCTGATGGGTGCCGTGCTGGGCATCGGCACGGTCGGCCTCGGCACCACCGCGGCCGCGACGCTGCTGCTGCTCGGCCATGCCACCTGGTACTGGCTGGAGCAGCCGGCCGACACCTCGCCGCGCTTCGTGCAGGCGGCGCTGACCGGCACCGGCCTGTTCGTGGTCGCCTTGATCGCCCACGAGATGGCGCGCCGGCTCACGCGCGAGGAGGCGCTGGCCCAGCGCAACCGCAGCGCCGCACAGATGCATGCGCTGGTCAACGACCTGGTGATCGAGACGCTCAGCGAAGGCGTGCTGGTGGTCGATGCGCAGGGCCAGGTGCACGCCGCCAATCCCGCCGCCGACGCCATCCTGGGCCAGGGCCTGGCCCGGATCGAGCTGCCCTTCACGCTGAATGCCTATCCGGCCTGGGCCTCGCTGGCCGCGCTGGCACGCCAGACCTTCGCGCGCCGCACCCCGCAGTCGAAGGAGATCCCGCTCGCCCAGGCCCAGGGCGCGGCGCGCGAAGTGCGCGTGCGCACACGGCTGACCCGCTCGCCCGACCCGGGCTCCGACAGCCTCTGCGTGATGTTCCTGCAGGATCTGCGCGAACTCGAGGCCCGCATCCGCACCGAGAAGCTGGCCGCCATGGGCCGGATGTCGGCCGCGGTGGCGCACGAGATCCGCAACCCGCTGGCCGCCATCACCCAGGCCAGCGCGCTGCTGGCCGAGGACCTGGTCGATCCGGCGCATCGCCAGTTGACGACCATGGTGCAGCAGAACGCGCAGCGCCTGGCGCGCATCGTCGACGACGTGCTCGACGTCGCGCGGGCCCGGCAGCAGCGCGTGCTGCCGCTCGGCGAACAGCTGGCGCTCGATGCCACCGTGCGCACGCTGGCCGAGGAATGGGTGCTGCATTCGCAGCGCCAGGGCGTCTTGCTGGCGCTCGACGCCCCCGGCAGCGACGTGCGCTTCGACGTCGAGCACCTGCGCCGCATCCTCGTGAACCTGCTCGACAACGCGGCCCGCTACGCGGGCGATCGCGATGGCTCGATCCAGGTCACGACCCGGCTCAACGCCGCCGGCCGGGCCACGCTGCAGATCTGGAGCGACGGCGCGCCGCTCGAACCGGCGGTGCAGCGGCACTTGTTCGAGCCCTTCTTCTCCTCCGAAAGCCGCTCGAGCGGACTGGGCCTTTTCCTGTGCCGGGAACTGTGCGAGCGGCACGACGCCACCATCGGCTACGAGCGCCGCGCGTTGTCGGAGTCCGGCCCCGAAGGCAACGCGTTCTACGTTTCGTTTGCCGCGGCCGAGACCCGGCTGACACAATAGCCGCGTGAGCACACCCCACCCGTCCGCATCGCGCCCCGCCCAGATCCTGGTCGTCGACGACGAGCCCGATCTGCGCACGCTCTACGAACTCACGCTGTTGCGCGAGGGCTATCGGGTCGAGGCCGCCGGCAGCGTCGCCGAGGCCTCGCAGCACCTGGACGCCGGCCGTTTCGATGCCGTGATCACCGACATGCGCCTGCCCGACGGGCTCGGCATGCAGATCCTGCAGCGCATCCAGCAGGACCAGCGCAGCGAGCGCTGCGTCGTGATGACCGCCTACGGCTCGGCCGAGAACGCGGTCGAGGCCCTCAAGGC
Organism: Variovorax sp. P1_H2; assembly: GCF_056405295.1. Taxonomy (NCBI): domain Bacteria; kingdom Pseudomonadati; phylum Pseudomonadota; class Betaproteobacteria; order Burkholderiales; family Comamonadaceae; genus Variovorax; species Variovorax sp. P1_H2. The sequence goes on from NZ_JBFUCJ010000153.1 coordinate 5,560, forward strand.
CGGCGCCTTCGACTACCTGACCAAGCCGGTCGACCTGAAGCAGTTCCGGACCGTGGTGGCATCCGCGGTGCAGGCCACCGCGCAGTTGGGCAGCACCAGCGTCGCGCGGCCGGTCGACGATCGGGCCGAGGACGGCGCCAGGATCGCCAGCCCGATCGGCAGCGGCGGCGAGGCCGCGCTCGAGCGACTGGTCGGCGACTCGGAACCGATGCGCATCGTCAAGGCGCGCATCGCCAAGGTGGCGCGCGGCATGGCCCCGGTGCTGGTGCGCGGCGAATCCGGCACCGGCAAGGAACTGGTCGCCCGCGCCGTGCACGCCTGCAGCCAGCGCAGTGACGGCCCCTTCGTCGCGGTCAATTGCGGCGCCATTCCCGAGAACCTGCTCGAAGCCGAGTTCTTCGGCGCCCGCAAGGGCTCCTACACCGGCTCCTCGCAAGATCGCGACGGCTATTTCCAGGCCGCGCGCGGCGGCACGCTGTTCCTCGACGAAATCGGCGATCTGCCGCTGGCGATGCAATCCAAGCTGTTGCGCGCGATCCAGGAACGCAGCGTGCGCCCGATCGGCTCGACCCAGGAGGACGCGGTCGACGTCCGCATCGTCAGCGCGACCCACAAGGACCTCCAGGCGGAGGTGCAGGCGAGCCGGTTCCGGCAAGACCTGTTCTACCGCCTCAACGTGATCGAGATCGCGGTGCCGGCGCTGCGCGAGCGCCGCGGCGACCTGCCGGCGTTGTGCGAGGCCTTGCTGGCGCGCATCGCGCACGACGCCGGCATGCCGGTGCCGACGCTGTCGACCGAGGTGCTGCAGCGGCTGTCCGAGCATCCGCTCCATGGCAACGTGCGCGAGCTCGAGAACCTGCTGCACCGCGCCGTGGCCTTGAGCGACGGCGACAGGCTGCACCTCGACTTCGCCGGCAGCACGACGCTGGCGGCCGAAGCGCCGCTGTCGGAACCCGCGCCACCGGCCTACCTGGCGGCGTCCGCCTCGGTCACGGCCGCGCCGTCGAAGGCCGCGCCGGAAGTTCCCAGTGACCTGCAGGGCTACCTCGACCAGCAAGAGCGCGAGATCCTGATCCGGGCGCTGCAGGAGACCGGCTTCAACCGAACCGCCGCGGCGGCCCGGCTCGGCCTGAGCCTGCGCCAGATCCGCTACCGGATCGCACGCCTGGGCATCGCGACCCCGAACGGCGACGACCCCCATGGCTTCGGCGCCGATGAATGAGCCCCCACGCTCCCCCACTGCGTGTGGGTCGCTGCCCCCCAAGGGGGCCGCAGGCCGCCTTGGGGCGGCCCGGCGCCGGCCCGAGCCCGAAGCCTCCGCCGGTCTCTGGAAGAACGGCTGGTATCGCTTCGCGCGGACCTTGCGCTCGCCCAACTTCGGGCCGCGCCCTGCCACGGCCCAGATCGACCTGATCGTGCTGCATTCGATCAGCCTGCCGCCCGGCCAGTACGGCGGCGACGAGGTCCAGCAACTGTTCACGAACCGCCTCGACTGGGATGCGCACCCCTATTTCGGCAGCATCCGCGACCTCGAGGTGTCGGCGCATTTCTATGTGCGGCGCAATGGCGAGCTGTGGCAGTTCGTCAGCTGCGACGACCGTGCCTGGCATGCCGGTGCGTCCTGCTGGCGTGGCCGCGCCAATTGCAACGACGATTCGATCGGCATCGAGCTCGAGGGCATCGAGGGCGGGCCATTCGAACGCGCGCAGTACGAAACCCTGGCCAGCCTGTGTCCCGCGATCGCGCAGCGCCATGCGATCCGCTACATCGCCGGCCATCAGCACATCGCGCCGGGCCGCAAGGAGGACCCCGGCGCCGGCTTCGACTGGCACCTGCTGCAGGCGCAGTTGGGCTGGGATCCCGCCATGTTCCCCGCGGGCGCGATCGACCGCTAGTTTTTTTTTATCGGCCGGCGTGACGCGATGCGTCGCTGCGCAGACGCGGCTGCGGCGCCCCCGCCACTGCCCAGGTGCAGCAACCATGCGCTTTCCAGGCCCAAATGCAGCGGAAACGCCCGCCAGCCGCGGGCTGCGCTAGCGTCGTTCAACGGCCACGGGGCAGAAGCGCGATCCGGCACCGCCCAGGCTCGTTCCACAAATGTGTATATTTGTAGAAAACACTACATCTAGTGGGTTGTAGCCCCGCGAGACCCTAGATATAGTGTGCCCTGCCCGGCGCTCGACGCCTAAAACCATGGCCGCACTGGCACCGCCGCCCCAACAAGAATCGAGGATCGCATGCAAACTGCMCTGAACACCCCCTCCGCCCCCCGCGCTGTTTCCTCGACGTCGCAGCAGCGCGACGTCGCCGGCTCGCCCGCCGGCAATGCGCTGGCCCACTACCAGATCATCCGCCGCAACGGCGCGGTGGTGCCCTTCGAGCCGAACAAGATCGCGATCGCGATGATGAAGGCCTTCCTTGCGGTGCACGGCACCCAGGGCGCGGCCTCCGCCAGCGTGCGCGAGACGGTCGACAGCCTGACCCAGGCCGTGGTCCGCGCGATGGTGCGCTCGCGTCCGGGCGGCGGCACCTTCCACATCGAGGACGTGCAGGACCAGGTCGAACTCGGCCTGATGCGCGGCGGCCACCACGAGATCGCCCGCGCCTACGTGCTCTACCGCGAGCGCCGCAGCCAGGAGCGCCTCAAGCAGGGCGAGCAGGACGCCCCGATCGCGGTCTCCACGCTGCACGTGCTGGACCGCGGCGAGCGCGTCGCGCTCGACCTCAACGACCTCAAGGACCTGATCGAATCGGCCTGCGTCGGCCTCGGCGACAGCATCACGGCCAGCCCGATCGTGGCCGAGACGATGCGCAACCTGTACGACGGCGTGCCGCTCGACGAGGTCTACAAGGCCTCGATCCTCGCGGCCCGCACGCTGATCGAGAAAGACCCCGACTACACCTTCGCCACCGCCCGCCTGCTGCTGCACACGATCTTCAAGGAAGTGATCGGCCGCGAAGTGCCGCTGGCCGAACGGGCCCAGGCCTACGCCGACTACTTCCCGCACTTCATCAAGAAGGGCGTCGACAACGAACTGCTCGACGAGAAGCTGCTGCAGTTCGACCTGGCCCGCCTGGGCGCCGCGCTCAAGCCCGAGCGCGACCTGCAGTTCGACTACCTCGGCCTGCAGACCCTCTACGACCGCTACTTCCTGCACGTGCGCAAGTCGCGCATCGAACTGCCGCAGGCCTTCTTCATGCGCGTCGCGATGGGCCTGTCGCTGGGCGAGATCGACCGCGAAGCCCGCGCCATCGAGTTCTACGAGGTGATGTCCTCCTTCGACTTCATGTCGAGCACGCCGACCCTGTTCAACAGCGGCACCCTGCGCTCGCAGCTGTCGAGCTGCTACCTGACGACCGTGCCCGACGACCTCGACGGCATCTACGAGTCGATCAAGGAAAACGCGCTGCTGTCGAAGTTCGCCGGCGGCCTGGGCAACGACTGGACCCGCGTGCGCGCGCTCGGCAGCCACATCAAGGGCACCAACGGCGAATCGCAGGGCGTCGTGCCCTTCCTCAAGGTGGTCAACGACACCGCGGTGGCGGTCAACCAGGGCGGCAAGCGCAAGGGCGCGGTCTGCACCTACCTCGAGACCTGGCACCTCGACATCGAGGAATTCCTCGAGCTGCGCAAGAACACCGGCGACGACCGCCGCCGCACGCACGACATGAACACGGCCAACTGGATCCCCGACCTGTTCATGCGCCGCGTGATGGAAAAGGGCAGCTGGACCCTGTTCTCGCCGTCCAACGTGCCCGACCTGCACGACAAGTTCGGCCTCGACTTCGAGACCGCCTACGTCGCCTACGAAGAGAAGGCCGCGCGCGGCGAGATCACGCCGAGCCGCACGCTGCAGGCGTCGGACCTCTGGCGCAAGATGCTCACGATGCTGTTCGAGACCGGCCATCCCTGGATCACCTTCAAGGACGCCTGCAACGTGCGCTCGCCGCAGCAGCACGCCGGCGTGGTCCATTCGTCGAACCTCTGCACCGAGATCACGCTGAACACCAGCGACACCGAAACCGCGGTCTGCAACCTCGGCTCGGTCAACCTGCTGCAGCATTTGAAGGACGGCAAGGTCGACCAGGCCAAGCTCCAGCGCACCATCGCGACCGCGATGCGGATGCTCGACAACGTGATCGACATCAACTACTACGCGGTCAAGAAGGCGCGCGACTCCAACCTGCGCCACCGCCCGGTCGGCCTCGGCCTGATGGGATTCCAGGACGCGCTGTACGAACTGCGCATCCCCTACGCCTCGCAGGAAGCCGTGCAGTTCGCCGACGAGTCGATGGAAGCGATCTGCTACCACGCCTACTGGGCCTCGACCGAGCTGGCGCGCGAACGCGGCAAGTACTCGAGCTACAAGGGCTCGCTGTGGGACAAGGGCGTGCTGCCGCCCGACACCCTCGACCTGCTCGAGAAGGCCCGCGGCGGCTACGTCGAGGTCGATCGCTCGGCCACCCTCGACTGGGACGCGCTGCGCCAGAAGATCAAGGCCGACGGCATGCGCAACTCGAACTGCGTCGCCATCGCACCGACCGCCACGATCTCGAACATCATCGGCGTCGACGCCTCGATCGAACCCTGCTTCGGCAACCTGTCGGTCAAGTCGAACCTGTCGGGCGAGTTCACCGTCATCAACCACTACCTGGTGCGCGACCTCAAGCGCCTGGGCCTGTGGGACGACGTGATGGTGATGGACCTGAAGCACTTCGACGGCTCGCTGCGCCCGATCGACCGCGTGCCGCAGGACGTGAAGGCGCTCTACGCCACCGCGTTCGAAGTCGAGACCACCTGGCTGGTGGAGGCCGCGGCACGCCGCCAGAAGTGGATCGATCAGGCGCAATCGCTCAACATCTACATGGCCGGCGCATCGGGCAAGAAGCTCGACGACACCTACAAGCTCGCATGGCTGCGCGGCCTCAAGACCACCTACTACCTGCGCACGCAGAGCGCGACGCACGCCGAGAAATCGACCGTGCAATCGGGCCGCCTCAACGCGGTGTCGTCGGGAAGCGGCGATGCGTCGTCGGGCATGAGCGCACTTGAAGCTGCAGCGCTCGCAGCGCAAGCGCAACTCAGCGCGATGCCCGCCACCGACATCGCGTTCTGCGGCGTCGACGATCCGACCTGCGAAGCCTGCCAGTGATGTCGGCCTGAAGTTGTGGTGGTTCGCGGCATCGACCGACAAATTGCGATGCATGCGAACAACATAACGACCACATAATTGAAGCGCGACGTGAGGAGCTCTTTGCAACTCACATCGTTGCTCACATAATTTGAGCATTGGATTTTTCTATGTTGACCTGGGACGAAGAAGTCAAGCCCTCCTTGCCAAAGGATCTGCAGCAAGGACTGCGGCACCCATCGAACAGCGGCGCGCCAGTCGCCCGCTCGTCGGAGTTCCCGACTTCGCAAATTGCCCCTCAAGCGCCCCTCGCCGCACGCACGCTCGATGACGGTGCGGCGGTGCGTCCGGCACCGGCCACGCAAGCTGCACCCGCGACGCATCGCGTCAAGGCCGCCGACAAGCGCATCATCAACGGCCAGACCGACGTCAACCAGCTGGTGCCGTTCAAGTACAAGTGGGCCTGGGAAAAGTACCTCGCCACCTGCGCCAACCACTGGATGCCGCAGGAAGTGAACATGACGCGCGACATCGCGCTCTGGAAAGACCCGAACGGCCTGACCGAAGACGAGCGCCGCATCGTCAAGCGCAACCTCGGCTTTTTCGTCACCGCCGACTCGCTGGCCGCCAACAACATCGTGCTGGGCACCTACCGCCACATCACGGCGCCCGAATGCCGCCAGTTCCTGCTGCGCCAGGCCTTCGAGGAAGCGATCCACACGCACGCCTACCAGTACATCGTCGAGTCGCTCGGCCTGGACGAGAGCGAGATCTTCAACGCCTACAACGAAGTGGCCTCGATCCGCGAGAAGGACCAGTTCCTGATCCCGTTCATCGACGCCATCAGCGACCCGAACTTCAAGACCGGCACGCACGAGACCGACCAGACCCTGCTCAAGTCGCTGATCGTCTTCGCCTGCCTGATGGAAGGCCTGTTCTTCTACGTCGGCTTCACGCAGATCCTCGCGCTGGGCCGGCAGAACAAGATGACCGGCGCCGCCGAGCAGTACCAGTACATCCTGCGCGACGAGTCGATGCACTGCAACTTCGGCATCGACCTGATCAACCAGCTCAAGCTCGAGAACCCGCAGCTCTGGACGGCAGAGTTCAAGGCCGAGATCAAGGYCCTCTTCATGAAGGCCGTCGAGCTCGAGTACAAGTACGCCGAAGACACCATGCCGCGTGGCGTGCTCGGCATGAACGCCTCCATGTTCAAGGGCTACCTGCGCTACATCGCCAATCGGCGCGCGCAGCAGATCGGCCTCGAAACGCTCTTCCCGAACGAAGAAAACCCGTTTCCCTGGATGAGCGAAATGATCGACCTGAAGAAGGAACGCAACTTCTTCGAAACCCGCGTGATCGAGTACCAGTCGGGCGGAGCGCTCTCCTGGGATTGAAACTTTCCGACAAGAACAAAGTGCATTCAGAAATAGCCTTCAGCGACACACCGCACCGGAGAGTGCGGCACCGCTGAGGGCGCAGGTGTTCATGGTGCTGGGATCCGTTCCAACGCCATGAATCGCTTCACGCTGACCAACATGCGTGGAGTGCTTCAAAAGGTTGAATTTTTTCAACTTGATCAAGGAGAAATAGAAATGGCAACTGCAAAGAAAGCGCCGGCTAAGAAAGCCGCTGCAAAGAAGGCCCCGGCAAAGAAGGTCGCTGCCAAGAAGGTAGTGGCGAAGAAGGCCCCGGCAAAGAAGGTCGCTGCCAAGAAGGCCCCGGCGAAGAAGGTTGCGGCCAAGAAGGTCGCCGCCAAGAAGGCGCCGGCAAAGAAGGCCCCCGCCAAGAAGGTAGTGGCCAAGAAGGCTCCGGCGAAGAAGGCGCCTGCCAAGAAGGCAGCAGCCAAGAAGGCCCCGGCGAAGAAGGCCGCAGCGAAGAAGGCGCCGGCCAAGAAGGCGCCGGCGAAAAAGGCTGCGGCGAAGAAGCCCGCTGCCAAGAAAGCAGCGAAGAAGCCCGCTGCCAAGAAGGCTGCGAAAGCGCCCGCCAAGGCTGCCGTAGCGCCTGCTCCTGCTGCGCAAACGACGTTGAACCCGCAGGCTGCCTGGCCGTTCCCGACGGCCAGCAAGCCCTGAGTCTTTCAGCGGCCTTGAAGGCACACAGGCCCGGCATCGCAAGATGCCGGGCTTTTTTCATGGCGCGTCACATGAAACCGGCAGGCGCCCACTCCAGGGATACCGCGGAACTGGCTTTGCCAGGCCGCGGGTATCGCCCCCTTGAGGGGGAGCGCCGCAGGCGCTTCGGGGGTGGGGGATACCGCGGAACTGGCTTTGCCAGGCCGCGGGTATCGCCCCCTTGAGGGGCTGAGGTCCGCGGCTCCAAGCCTGCCTGCGC
>NZ_JBFUCJ010000154.1:0-12841 GCF_056405295.1 Variovorax sp. P1_H2
ACGCTGGCCTTTGCGCATACAAGCAGAATTCGCGTGCGCTGGCCATGGCACTGCTGCGCCAAGCGACTGCACACGAGATGTTCGTGCACGTTCCGAACGTCTGGCGCCGCGACGCGGCCCTTGTCGCGGCGGGCGCGGGCGAGATGGACATGGCGCGCGCGATCTTTGATGGCCTAAGCGTGCCTTCGATCTCCGACGCGGACAACGCGTACGACGACGGCGCGCCCGCGCACATGACTCGCGCAGTGATGGAGCATGCCCAGCTCGCCACGCGGCTCGGCCGTCCGGTGGCCGACGTGGCACTTTCGAAACGGGCCGTGCTGCGGCCCCTGCAGGTGCATGCCAATGCCGTCGGCACATTGCTAGGCAGGGTCCTCGCCAACGCCGACGCCATCGCCCGAGGCGAGGTCGCGCGTGCGACGCGCGGGGTGCTCACGTATCTCGCCCGAGCAAAGCCTGGAGGAAGCGACGAGTTCTTCGCGATGCAGCAGATTGTTGTCGCCGCACCTGTCTTGGGCCAGGCGCTGATCCAAACCGGATCGCTATGCGGCAAGGAGGAGTTCGCGCTCGTGCTGGCCGAGTTCGACCGCGTGTTCGAAGTGCCGGCCGAAGGCAACGGTATTCGCGCCAATCTGCGAAGGGAGGTCGCGGTCGCGATTTACCGGGCCAACGGCGACTCGGAAGAGGGGTCGCGCAGGTTGGAGCCGCTGGTCGAAGCGCTGAGGGAAAACACGCCCAGTGAGCAGCTAGATGGCCTGGCGCTCCTGGCGATTGCGTTCGCACAGGTTGGCAATCATTCACGCGCCCGCGCGCTGCTGGACCAAGTGCACGCGCAAAGTCTGGGGTACGCCCTCGCTCCGAAGAAGGACCCTCAGTACGCCACCTGGATGGACTTGCTGGCGCACGCCAACACGGCAGACCCGGCCCGCCGCGGTGAGCGTGTTGCCTTTCTGATGCGCCAAGTGGATGGCATGATGGACACCGAAGGCAGCTCGGCGGCCTGCCGCATCGCCGCTGCACTGGTCGCCGAGGCAACCATGCACGATGCGGCCATGGGCCTAACCGTCGCCCGCATGCTGTCGCATCGCGGAGTGATCGGCTGGCCCAATCTCGTGGATGCGCTGCTGCTCGGCGTGGTCCAGCGCCGGCCGGACTTGGCGATGGCGTGCGGAATCGCATGGTGTTCGCTGGCTTTGCCTTTCTATATGGAGCCGTCTTTTCGCGAGAGCCACCTGGGCGAATTCGTCGAAGCGGCCGTCGCCGCTGCGACGGAAGGCGACGCCGCCGTGCTGGTCGACATGCTACGAGCGGCCATCGAGGCGGAGAGCCGGGCCCACGAGCGCAGCACCCTGCTGCAAAAGTTGAGCGCTGCCGCACGCAATCGGGGCCACGCCAGCACAGCACTGAACGATGCGCTGGCGCGGTGGAAGGCCGAATCGCCGGCTCCGCGACACACGTACACAGCAATGAAGTACGACGCGCTCACGACCCTCGCCGAATTGAAGGCCGCGTTCGAGCACGAGAGCGACCCCAAAGGGCCGGGCTACGAGGCCCCACGCGCGTTCGATCGGCTGGCTCCGGCCGCCGGGTTTGAAGCGGCCCGCGAGATCTTCGAGCACTGGCCGGTGCTGCAGAAGGAATCCCGCTCGCGGTTCCTATTGGTCGACTTGGCCCTCGATGCCGGACACACGGACTATGCCCGGAAGCTCGTGGCCCAATACGAGGCGCTACCCGACGAGCAGGCCACCTGGACCACATGGACAGGCGGCGGCACGCTGCGCTACTTCAGGGCCCGCGTGAAATTGGAAGGCGCCGGCATCCACCCGCAGGCCTACGAAAACTTCATCGGCTCGCTGGCGGCAGGCCGGGAATCAATCACCTCCGTCATCCTGGAGATTGAGGACATCCTGCCGGTGATCGTGCAAGTGCCTGATTGGGCCGCGGTGTGGGAAGAGTTGGCCGAGCAACTCGCCACAACCCGCGAGCACGCCATCGGCCAGTCGTTTGATGCGGCGGAGCCGGCGATGACTGACGAGGAGACGATCGCGGCGATCTTCCGGTGGGCCCTGGCGATCCCATTGTCGGAACTGCAGCGGCACGTGCACGTTGGCGCGCAGCGAGTCAATGGGATTCCGGGCGGTCAGGCGATCTTCGCGCACCTTGTCCGCGCACTGCTGGCGGGCGATGCGGACGAACCTGCGGAAGCCATGCAACTGCTGTTGCGGGACAAGCGGGAGACGCTGTCGACCGCATTAGGCGACACCGTGGCTGCCCTGGTGAACCATCCCGACTATGCGGTGGCGGAGGCTGCGGCGATGATGTCGAGCCGCTGGGGTCGCCCGACATCGATGACCCGAATCGCGCTGCCGGCGTTCTATGACCTCATTCTGGAAGACGAGGACGAAGGCTTCGAGTCGCCAGATCTGGCCGACCACGACTCCGGCGCGATGCGCGTCGAAAACCACCTGGGGTGGACCGCGATGTTTCCTGAGCTGGTCAACGCCCTGGCTCGGCAGGGCGTGACGCCAGCGCACATACGACACCGAGCCAGGATGTTCATTGAGCAATGGGGCGGGCTGGCCGTCTACGGCAAGACGGCCACCGACAAGGTTCAGGCCGACCTGCGCCGACTGGACATGCGGATGCTCTTCTGGAAGCCCCACGTCATGGGGGCCGCCCGCGCCTTGCGCCAGGTCGCAGGCGAGATGCGGCGTGCCGGAATGATCGAGGCGCACGAGGTGCCGTTCCTCTTGCATTTGATGAGCTTCCCGGCGCCAACGCTGCCACTGATTGTGCCGGCGTCAAGGCCGCTGTTCGTTTCAAGGCCTTCTCTCGACGACGCCAGCTGGCCGGACAGGGACACCGCGGAAAAGTGGATTCAAAGTGTTGAGAGCGACGTCTTCCCGCTGGCCTTGCCCGGTGAGAAGGTGATCGCAGAAATCTTCACGTTTGAGATCTACAAGGCCCGCCAGGCCCTATACACGGCCAAACGGATCAGCGCCCCGTTCTTGGAGGTTGGCGATCAAGAGGATTTCGCTGGTTGGGTTGACCTCTTGCCAGAAGCCAAGTGGGCCAATGGATTCCGCGCCTTGACTGACGAACTGGCGCCGACGATCGTGCGCGCGTTTTCCAGCAGGAACATGCCAGAAGTGCCACGCCATCAGCTCATCGTATGCCCGTTATGGATGAGGCGGCTTGGCTGGCGTACCCACCCGGACAATTGGCTGGTCTACCTGGGCCGATCAAGCGAGGTCGTGGCAAGGGTCGTTTGGTGGCGCGACGGCGGACCCGTGGATGTCGAGGACGACTTAGTGTGGGGCGAAGGCGTGTACGTCAGCGTCACTACTTCTGGGCTTGCCCAGATCGAGGCGGTAGCTGGTCCGCTGCCCGTCATGGTCCATGCACTCCGCAGGGTCACGCTTCTGCGCAGCGACGAGGCGTCCTTCGCACGAGCCTCCTCCGGGCGATACTGACGGCCATGGGTGGCCCGTTGTGCGGCCTCCCTCAGATGGGCTGCTATGACGTTGGGCTCCTCACGCCCAAGGCGTAACCACCATGGCGGGGCCAAGGCAAAAAAAAGCTCGCACGAAGCGAGCTTGAAACGCCTTGCGGGCGCCACTAACGGAGTAAGCGAAGTGTGCTGTCACGACACGCACTTATTCGCGCTTGTGTGGGTCGCTGCGCTGCTATGCAGCCATCGCCCCCGCCGCCGTCGCCGTCGCGCCGCTGCCATCGCTGCCGCTGTCAACGCCGACCACCAATGCTGTTTGCTTGGTCTTGTCGACGGCCTCGATCGCCAAGTCCGCGATGAAGTCGTTCCAGAGGCGCAGCGCGTGCGTCTTCGCTTGCAGGTGAAGCCCCTTGTCATAGTGGGCATCCTGCACGCCGCTGAGGCCGTGGCTCAGAAGTTGCGCGCGCGTGTCCTTGCTGATGCCCAGGCGTTCGGCCAAGATGGTTTCCACGGTCCGGCGGATGTCGCCGCCGCGAAACGGCGCCGAGGCGCTGCCCTCGTGGTTCATGGTGTCGCTGATCTGGAGCACGGCCTCGGAAAGCGTCTCGGGGCGCACCACAGCATCGCGGCTGTGGAACAGGGCGCCCTCATGATTGATCACGGCAAGCTCATCGAGGATTTCCTTGACCTCGGGCACGATCGGCAGGACATGGGGGCGGGGCTGCGCGCGCCGGCCCTTGGGGTCGAACAGCGTCAGCGTCTCGCCCGCGTGGATGTGGGCGTGCTCGATGCGCAGAAGCTGCTGCACGCGCTGGCCGCCGGTCGCGATCTGGAGCATCAAGGCAAGCCGCGTCAGGGTCGATGGGTGCGCTGCGACGTAGGCGAGATACGTGCGAAGTTCGTCGATCGAAAGCACGCGGGCGCTTGCGCGGTTGAACTTCTGCGCCATCGCGGTCGACGGCACGGCCGCTGCCGGGTTCGTGGTCAGGCCGAAGCTGGATGCAGCAGCGGCGGCCATCGGATCGATCGCAGCGCCGAGGCCGAGTCGGAACGCGGCGGCAAGGAAGCTGCGAAGTTTCAGCGCTGTGCGGCCTTTCTTGTGCTCCACGTGGGGTCCGACCAACCGCGTCAGGATGCGCGAGACGTGCTCGGGCGTGATGGCCGATGCGGGGAGGGCGGCGAGGTCAGGAAACGCCGCTTTGACGTGATTGCCGAACAGGTTCTCGACGTCGTAGGCGCTCGCGTCCTTCTTGCGTTCGCGCAGGCTGGCGACGTAGGTGTCGCACAAGGCCGCCAGCGTGTTCTTGTCGGCTTCGCGTACCTGGGCGATCGCGGCCGCCTGCTGAATCTTCGCCTCCTGGCGCGCAATCTCGCGCTGCGCCAGCGGGTCTTCGCCGCCTTTAATGGTGGCCTGCAGGCGCGTCGCCTCCGTGCGGGCCTGGGTCAGGGTCAGGTGCCCCTCGGCCTCGGCGCTGCTGAAACGGCCGAGCGTCTGCGTGCGCGTCTTGCCCTCGCGCTGATACACGAAGATGAACTCGATGACGCTGCGGTCGTTGGCGGCAATGCGACGCCGCGCTTTGAGTGATCCGTACCCGGGCCGGACGGCACCGTCGGCGAGCATCTTGCCCGGCTTCAGGTTGCGAATGGTCGCGGTGGTGAGGGCAACTGGCGCGCTGCGGCGGAGGATGGCGGAGGGCTGTTTTGAAGGCATCATGGGGCAGATCGTGTCGCGATCCATGTCGCGATCTGGGTTTGGCACGATGCTTGACATTGTGGCACAACCTGAAACAACAAACTGCCGTAAGTTGTTGATATGCCTCAATAATTTTGATGCATGTTGAACAACGGGGAACGTCTAAAAACAACGATGGTGCTGTCTTTTAATCCGTTGGTCACAAGTTCGAATCTTGTACGTCCTACCACCGAAACCCGTGTCGAGACCCAAAAGCCTGCTGTCAATTCGATAGTGGGCTTTTTTGTTTTCAGGCCCAACCCCCTAAGGTCTTGCCCGCTTCGGCGGCTTTTTCTTGCCTGTCGCCTCGTGGTCACGAACCTGAGGCGCGCCCCCTCAAAAGCTCAGCCTTGACAGGGCCTCAGCCTTGATCGGCAAAAGGTGACGGGGCGACACTTGACCTGCACCGATGAAAGGAGCCCTCGTATGCCCATGGATTGCCTACGCCGGATTGCAGAGCGCGAACTGCCCTTCGACGTCTACGACATAGCTGAGATCGACAATGTCCGCATGTTGCGCGCCGCCGGGTTGGTCATGGCTTTTCTCCCTCCGCCTGACCACCTTCCGCAAGGCGAAGTAAGCCAGAAGCCCGCCCGGGTGCTTGCCATCACGGCGAAGGGCAGAGAGGCTTTGGCCGGCTGGTTGGCGACCGAGGATTACTGAAATCTCGTCCAACCAGCCCTGAGCAGGCTTGCTCATGGTCCTGCGTCACCGTCTCGATGTGTTCGATGCCAAGCAGGTTTTGTTGCTTTTTGTTGCTAAAGAAACAACTTCTTAAGCCCCCGACTTACGAGAACGTCACCCTCCAATTGTGAGAAAGGCGTTCAATGTGAACTCGTCACAATCACCGGGGGAGAGTGATGTCTAGGGCAACCGCGACGCGAGAAGCGAGCTCAGTGAGTCGGGATTCAGCGCCATCGCCGTGCCGGACGCGGCGCGGTGGCGCGCCCAGGCGACGGTCCCGGCGTCTCGACGCAATGACTGCCTGCCGACCCGAAGAGGTGCCGGTCCCGGCGACTCGGCGCATCTCGGCGCGGTGACTGGGAGCGCAGTTCCGCAGGAGCCCGGCAATGACGAAGTACTGCGATTCGTGCCACACGCCCAACAAGGACCGCGCCAGATACTGCCATGGTTGCGCCGGCAAATTCTCGGGCCTGCGTTTCGATGCTGCAGCCTTCGTCTCTACCTTGCCCGACACGCACGCGGACTTGGCCGTGTCCCTGCCGGAAAAGGCGGTGCAGGGGCTTCCACGCGCACCGCTCCAGAAGGCCGAACCGAAGCCTGCCGCGTGGCTCGCGCTGCCTCCGGGGGTCGACATTTCGCTGGTGTTGCTGTTGCTCTGCCTTCTGCTGTTGTCCGGGACCTTCGTGTACTGGTATTCGAGTCGCTCGGTCCGCGAGCCGCCGGTCCCGGGTTCGCAGCAACTGCTGTCTCAGACGGCGCCCGAGGCCCAGGATGTGCCGGCGAATTCGGGGCTGCCAATCCCGAGTTCGTCGGATTCGTCGGCCGTGTTACTGCAGGCCGCGCCCGCACCCGAGCCCCAGGAGGGGCCGGAGAACGCGGTCTCTGCGACGACGAGCGAACCCGCGTCTCCGTCCGATCCGGAACAGCAAGCTGTCGCTCGCTCGGATCCAACGGGAAAGCCTGCGACGCAAGAAGTGACAAGGGTTGAAGCGTTGGCCAGCCCGGAACGGGCTGTACCCAAGCAGGCGTCAGGCGTTCGGCGGCGCGATCAGGTCGCTGCGTCGACTCCGAGGAGGCGCGAGCCGAGACGAGAGACGGTGAACAAGATCGAGATCGATCCCCGAGTGCTTCTCCCATCGGTGGCCGTTGAGGCTGCGCCGGTGGGAACGAGGCCCGCTGAGACCTCGCAGGTGGTTCGCTCGGCCATAGAGCCCCGAGCCGCAGGCAATCTGCCGTGTGATCGTTACAACCCCTTCGGCGAGGCTGTTTGCTTGAGCGCGCCGCAGTCGCCGGGCCAGCTGACGCAGCAATCAGCGGCCACCGGCGCATCGCACACTGGCACCAGCGGGGCGGTTTCCGCTGCGTTACGTGCCCCGGCCGTGGCGAGCGGCGGTGGGCCTGGAAGCTTGGCCGATGGTGGTGGAGCCGGCGGCGGCTCGGGTGGGGGTGGAGCAGGTGCTGGCGGCGGTGGCGGTGGCGGTGGTGCCGGCGGCGGAGCAGGAGCCGGGGCTGGGGCTGGAGCCGGGGCTGGAGCCGGGGCTGGAGCTGGAGCTGGAGCTGGAGCTGGAGCTGGGGCTGGGGCTGGGGCTGGGGCTGGGGCTGGGGCTGGGGCTGGGGCTGGGGCTGGAGCCGGGGCCGGGGCCGGGGCTGGGGCTGGGGCTGGAGCCGGGGCCGGGGCCGGGACTGGGGCCGGTAGTGGTGGAGCCGGTGCCGGAGCCGGAGCCGGAGCCGGTGGTGGAGCCGGTGGGAGTGGCGGTACAGGTGGCGGCACCGGTGCTGGAGCGGGTGGCGGTGGCTCTGCCGGTGGTGGTGGCGGTGGACCCGGCGGCGGTGCAGCCGGGCGTTAGAAAGGCCGACCGGGGGGGCATCACGATGCCGACCTCTGTGCTGCGCCGAACCCATCCGAAATATCGAATCGCCGCATGACAGTGGGGCGTGGCATCCGTGACCGTGGAGCGCGATGTGCATGAGATGGGAAAAATTCACATTTGTTTCGAATTGATATACATTGACATCCTCGCCCGCAACACAGAGTCGGGCCCAGCCCGCACGCCAAGCCTTTCAGGAGCCACGAAATGGACTCGGACTTTCACCTTCGCAAAGTACAGACGCTGAGCCCCAAGGCCGCAAAAATTGCATTGAGGATCATGGATGCGGACCCGGGCATTCCTGTCGAATGGATCCTGACGCTGCGCCCGGCGCTGGTTGAACGAAGCATCGACTCGGCGTCGTTCGGAACCACGGACTGGATGACGATCGCAGCGATCGAGCGTCCCGTCGTCCGCAGATTCACGGAGCGCTTCGAAAGCCGCGAGCAGCGCCACGCTCGGCTTTGGGTGACGAGCCTTCGCCAGGAGTCCCGCAGAGCCCCTGGCTCGGCGCTCGAGGATGCGTACGGGTCACCGTGATTTGGCCCAGGGGCCGGACTCCCCTCAACCGTCGGAGTAGAGAAACACCGTACGACATTGACGGCACCGTGCCTGGCCGATATGGCCTTGTCGATGGAGCGGCTCGAGCCTGGACGTCTGGCCGTCGAGAAAGCACTGCGGACAAGGCAGCAGTTCCCCTGGACAAGCCAGTGCGTCGGCCCATGCGCTTTCCCAGTCATCGACCAGCGATGGCAGCGCGCCCTTCGCTCGCAGGTGGCCCAGCAATTCGCGGTGCATGCCCTCGAGTGCCATGGCCTTCTCCATTCGTATTCGTGGGGGACGCCCACACGGACGCCCGACAATAGGCCTGCGGGACCGACGCGGACCTATCGGGACTTTCAGCCGCGAGCCTGGCCTGGTCAGCGTCCATTTGGTTACAAAGCCAGACACTTTTCGAATGTGAAAGTATTACATTTTTACCTTGCGAAGTGTGCTGTTTCGCAGAGGGGCAARCCGGCGATTCGAGATCGCGACAGTTGGCCATCGGATGCCTGTTGAGCAGGTCCACCTCGAAGGAGGGCTCATGTCAAAGATTGTCAAAGGCAACAAACTCGTGAGGCGGATGGGGCGTCGGACCACACTGTCCTCGCAACGACGGCGGGCCACAAGGCGGACCACTTCGGTGGCTCTGCATGCGAGCGACGGCGCGCAACTGGCCTGGATGGCGGCGTCTCGCGTCAGAGAGGCGGCCCAGAATCGAATCGTTTTCGCTTTTCGACGCTATGTCGAGGCTTCGGGGCCTGGGCCCACGGACGCCGAACTGCATCTGTTCGCGCGGCTCGCCATCGCGGAGCAGCGATTGAGAAGCAAGCTCTCGGGTCGGCCCGCTGGCAGGGTCTGGGACTCGGGTTCCATCAGCAGTCGCTGAAGTTCGAGACGGCCTTTTTCTGTGGGAGGGGTCAACCGGCTTCGTCGCCGTCGATCGAGGCCGAATGGCGGGATCCGGCCATCGCCGAGACCAGGCCCACCGCACTGGCGCGAATCAGTTCCTGGCGCAGGGCTGCTTCGAGCAGGCGGCGCGCTGTCTCCGGCCGGTCGTGGTCGTATTCTTCGTCCAACTCGCAATGCAGGTAGTAGTCGACCCGGGCCATGAGCCGTTCGACCGATGCTGCGAGGTCTTTCTCGTTCATCTTCCGCTCCTCCGAACCAGTCGTGCGGAAACGACCTTGGTTTGATCCCGATCTTCCTCTGGACTCACCCTGCGCTCACCCAGCCATCGACTGTGTGAGTTTCGCCATTATCCTCCCCCCACGCGCTGTTGCCCCCGGTCCTTTGTCGTGGTACGCCAACAGTGTGTTTGGGTAGCAAGTTTGTTGGTGCTTTGGTATTCGAAATTCAGCGAAGACGCAGCCGATTCCAGGCGTTCACCAGCCTCGAAGGGCGCGCGGGCGGCGAAGCCGGCTCGCTGCGGATGGGCTGCGTGGCGGTCTCGGCGGCGCTGGCAGGCGCCTGAAGCCGATGCCGGACGCTGTGCGCCACCCGCACGCAGTCCTTGATGTGCAACTCGCCCAGGGACCGCAGCGCTGCATAACTGAGCGTGGCAGAAACCACTTGGCCTGCGAGGGGAACGAATCGGGCCGCCTGGCTGGCGGTCAGCTTGACGCCCGCATGGCGGGCCAGCGTGACGAGCAGTTCGCGCGTGACCAGCCGCCCGACCAGCAACGCCCCGACGGCGGCGGCGGCTTTGCGTATGCGTTCGCGCTCGTGCGGCGCCATGCGCTCGACCTGGGTCACGGAAAGGCCGAATTCAGTGCTGATCTGCGGCACCACGCGGGCCAGCAAGGCGGCGTCGGCCGCCCAGTCGATGCCCGGCAGCGGCACGGCGCCGACCGCAGCCGCCATCAGCGCCTTGCGGCCGAGCAGACGGCGGCTGCGCCGGATGGCCTCGATCAGCTGGGGATCGCCTTGGGCGAGCTCGATGGCGGAAGACATTCCGCCGCATTATCAGGCGGCGAGCGTTTCCAGTTGGTCCGACAGGGCCAGCCAGCGCTCTTCGAGGCGCGCGATCTCGTCGCCGAGTGTCTTCAGCCGCTTGCCGGCTTCGGCGATTTCCGGGGCCGGCAGGGCCTGGGCCAGCCGTTCTTCGAGTGCGGCCTTCTCGCTGCTCGCGGCGGCCAGCTGCTGGTCGACCTGCGCCAGTTCGCGCTTCAGCGGCTTGGCTTGCTCGCTGCGCTGCTGCCGTTCCTGGGCGTCCTGCTTGCGCTGGTTCCTGGCGGCCGGGGCGGCATCGGCTAGCCGGGGCGCCGGCGCGCTGGCGACCGCGGCTTCGGCGGGTCGCGCGACGACTTCGGCCGCACTGGCCGTCGCGGCATCCCGGTTCGCCACCTTGGCCTCCTCGCGCAGCCGCTTGGCTTCGTCCAGCAGGTAGCGCTGGTAGTCGTCCAGGTCGCCGTCGAAATCGGTGACCACGCCGCGGCCGACCAGCCAGAACTCGTCGCACACCGAGCGCAGCAGCGCGCGGTCGTGGCTCACCAGCATCAGCGTGCCCTCGAACTCGTTGAGCGCCACGGCCAGCGCCTCGCGGGTGGCGAGGTCCAGGTGGTTGGTGGGCTCGTCGAGCAGCAACAGGTTGGGGCGCTGCCAGACCATCATGGCCAGCACCAGGCGCGCCTTTTCGCCGCCGCTCATGGTGCCGACCGCCTGCTTGACCATGTCGCCGCTGAAGTTGAAGCTGCCGAGGAAGCCGCGCAGGTCCTGCTCGCCGGTGCGCTCCTTGGCGTTGGCGCCGAGTTCTCGCGCCACCCGCACCATGTGCTCGAGCGGCGTGTCCTGCGGCCGCAGCACGTCGAGTTCCTGCTGGGCGAAGTAGCCGATGTTGAGTCCCTTGCCTTCGGTGACGGTGCCGGCCAGTGCGCCCATTTCCCGGGCGATGGTCTTCACCAGCGTCGACTTGCCCTGGCCGTTGGCACCCAGGATGCCGATACGCTGGCCGGCCAGCACCGAGCGGTTGACGCCGCGCAGAATGGTCTTCGGCGCCTCGCCCTCGACCCGATAGCCGAAACTCGCATCGCTGATCGACAGCATCGGATTCGGGATGTTGCCCGGTTCCTTGAATTCGAAGGTGAAGTCGGCTTCGGCCAGCAGCGGCGCGACCTTCTCCATGCGTTCGAGCGCCTTGACCCGGCTCTGCGCCTGCTTGGCCTTGCTGGCCTTGGCCTTGAAGCGGTCGATGAACTTCTGCAGGTGGGCGATCTTGTCCTGCTGCTTGGCGAAGGCCGATTGCTGCAGCTCCAGCTGCTGCGCGCGCAGGGTCTCGAAGGCGCTGTAGTTGCCGCCGTAGCGCGTCAGCTTCGCATGTTCGATGTGCAGGGTGACGTCGGTCACGGCATCGAGGAACTCGCGGTCATGGCTGATCACGATCATGGTGCCGGCGTACTTCTGCAGCCAGGCCTCCAGCCAGACCAGCGCGTCCAGGTCCAGGTGGTTGGTGGGTTCGTCGAGCAGCAGCAGGTCGCTCGGGCACATCAGCGCGCGCGCGAGTTGCAGCCGCATGCGCCAGCCGCCCGAGAAGCTGTTGACGGGTTGGTCGAGTTCGTGGGCCTTGAAGCCGAGCCCCAGGATCAGCGACTGGGCACGCGGCACTGCGTCGTGCTCGCCAGCGTCGGCCAGGTCGGTGTAGGCATGCGCCAGCGCCATGCCCATGTCGTGGTCGTCGGGGTCGGCTTCGTGGCCGGCTTCGGCCCGGGCCAGCAACTCGCGCAGTTCGACCAGCCGGGTGTCGCCGCCGACCACGAAGTCGGTGGCGGGTTCGTCGGTCTCGGGCATGTTCTGCGCGACTTGCGCCATGCGCCATTGCTTGGGGCAAGAGAAGTCGCCGCCGTCTTCGTGCAGCGTGCCGTTGAAGAGGGCGAACAGCGTGGACTTGCCCGCGCCGTTGCGTCCAACCAGGCCGACCTTCTCGCCGGGGTTGATGGTGACGCTGGCGCCGTCGAGCAGCACTTTGGCGCTGCGGCGCAGGATGACGTTCTTGAGAGTGATCATTTCGGTGCCCGCCGGTTGGCGGGCAGGTCAGAGGAGGGATTCGCGCGCGACCAGCAGCACCTGGTCTTCGCCCGCGCTGGTGGCGAGCCACACCACCTCGAGCTGCGGGAAGGCAGCCTCGAAGTGCGCGCGCTCGTTGCCGATTTCAAGCACCAGCACGGCGGAGTCGCTCATGCGGGCCGGGGCGTCGGCGAGCACCCGGCGAATGAAATCCATGCCATCGGCCCCGCCGGCCAGGGCCAGTTCGGGCTCGGCGCGGTATTCCGCCGGCAGCGCGTCCATGCTGGTCGCGTTGACGTAGGGTGGATTGCAGAGAATCAGGTCGTAGGGGCCATCCACGCTCGCAAGCCCGTCCGACTCGATGAGCCTGATGCGATCGTCGAGCTGGTGGCGCGTGACGTTGATGGCGGCTACCTCGAGCGCCGTGGTCGACAGGTCGGCGGCGTCGACGCTGACGTCCGGATAGGTCAGCGCCGCAAGCACCGCGAGGCTGCCGTTGCCGGTGCACAGGTCGAGCACCCGGCGCGTGTGCGGGCCCAGCCAGGGATCGATGCTGCCGTCGGC
>NZ_JBFUCJ010000155.1:0-12808 GCF_056405295.1 Variovorax sp. P1_H2
GGGGGCCGCAGGCCGCCTTGGGGCGGCCCGGCGCCGGCCTGAGCCCCCACGCTCCCCCACTGCGTGTGGGTCGCTGCCCCCCGAGGGGGCCGCAGGCCGCCTTGGGGCGGCCCGGCGCCGGCTGATCGTCGTCATCGACACCAACATCGCGCTCGACCTGCTGGTGTTCGAGGACCCCGGCCAGGCCGGCCTGGCTGCGGCACTGGCAGACGGCGCGCTCGAATGGATCGCCACCGCGGCGATGCGCGACGAATTCGCGCGCGTGCTCGGCTATCCGCTGATCGCCAGGCGCCTGGCGTCCAGGGCGCTGGCTGCCGACGAGGTGCTGGCCGAGTTCGATGCGCGCGCACGCCAGGTCGACGGCGTGCCGGTCCGGGCGCCTTGCGTCTGCAGCGATCCCGACGACCAGATGTTCATCGACCTCGCGGTCGCGCACCGTGCGCGTCTGCTGAGCAAGGACCGCGCGGTGCTTTCGATGCGCAAGCGGCTCGCGGTCCAGGGTGTCGCCGTCTCCGTGCAATGGGCATCGCCCGGCGCGGCTTCCCGTGACGGGCAATCACGAGCCAGAAGTCCATGACATGGCGGTTGCGAAAAGGCGCCTGCAGGCGCCGCTCGCCACTCCGAACCCGCTCGGCGCCGATGCCACCCGCGACATCATCACGGCCGAGCTCGAGGCACTGCTGGCCGACACCTTCGCGCTGTACCTGAAGACCAAGAGCTAGCTGGAACTCGGCGTGCTTACACGGCCACCAACCTCTCGGCGCACGCTTCGCTCAGCAAACCTCGACTTCTCCGTCCCCATACTCGCAAGCCGTAGGGTCGAACCACCTGTAGCCCCTGTAGTACAGCTGCACGGTATCGCCGTGGCCGTCATCAAAGGTGTAGGTGGCCGTGCCGCCTGAGGAAAGGCCCCACGTCACCTTGCCGAAGTCGCTGAATTCCATGGTGCCCGACGCATAGCAGGGCGCATATCGCTCATGCGCGCCAAATCTGCCGGGGACCGGGTACGCCTTGGTGAAAAAGTCCTTGACCTGGCGCACGGTGGGTTTGAAGTTTTTGCAAGCCTCAGTCAGTCCTGGCTCTCTGGGGTACGCATTGAGGCCAGTTTCCAGGATCACGACCTTCTGGATAGTCCGAGCGTTCGCCTGGCATGCAAGCAAGAGTGCGGCGACCGCGATGATCAGTCTTACTGCCATGTGGCTGTACTCGCCTTAGTCTTTTTTTCGCTCAACAGCAGGGATCGACGATGCGCTGGCCGAGAAGGACTTCCTGCAGTTCGAGGAGCCGTACCGTAGCGCACGCTGAGTACCCGGGCATTCGGGCGCGGTCTTGCGGGAACTCGGCGCTCATGGTGCTCGGCGATTTCATCCGCGCCAAGTCGAGTGCTTACGGGGCCACCAGCCTCGCGGCACACGCTTCGCGCGCCCCGTTCAGCAGTCAGGGACGGACCCGAGCCCATACGTGCAAGCGGTGGGATCGTTCCACTTATTGTGTTTGTAAAACAAAGAACCTGAATCGCCCCGATTGAACATAAACGAGGCTCGAATGCAGGGCCCAATCTCCAAAAGAGCCGTCGCTGTAGGTCAAAGTGCCGAATGCAATACAAGGGGAATATCGCTCGGTCGTGCCAATGTAACTTTCGACATGGTGCGCCTTGTTGAAATAGTTCCGAACCTGCTTGAGCGTTGGCTTAAATGCCTTGCACAACTCCTTGGTTCGTTCATCCGATTCATTGGTCACCCCGGTGCCTTTGATTTCCAGCTTATGTACGGTCCTGGCCTCACTGCTGACGCCGTGGGCGAGTGACGCGGCGAGAACCATGAACCCAAGTGCCGCGTTGCGCCTACCATTCGGTCGTACTCAGCAATTCCCTTCGTCGCCCATGCCGTAAGAACAAGCGGTGGGGTCGAACCATTTGTTGTGCTTGTAAAACAAATAGACGTGGTCACCCTCATTCCACGTCAATGAGCCAACACCGCCCGATGATATTGCCCATTCTGCCTTTCCAAAGTCGCTGAAAACGATTGTTCCGGAAGCAACGCAAGGCGCGTATCGCTCATTTGTGCCATAAGTCCTGGGGACGGAATAGGCCTTTTGAAAGTAGTTTTTTACCTGCCGAAMAGTGGGTCTAAACTTCTTGCAATCTTTGTTTAGCCACTCTTCCTTTGGATTCATGTTGATACCTGTTTTCGTGACGGTTACGCTTTTGATAGTCCTAGCGTTCACGTGAACAGAGGCAAGGGTGAGCGGCAACGCGACTGCCACGACGAATAAAGATGCCATTCAATTCACCATGGCGCACACATCGCTCACGCCGCTCAGCAGTCCAGGACGTCGCCCAACCCGTAGCTGCACGCGGTGGGGTCGAACCACTTGTAGCCCCTGTAGTACAGGAACACATTCTCGCCTTCGTCCCACGAAATTGAGCCCGTGCCGCCTGACGAAACGACCCACTCGACCTTCCCGAAGTCGCTGAATTCCAGCGTGCCCGTTGCATAGCAGGGCGCATAGCGCTCATGCAGGCTAAAGCGATGCGGGACAATATACGCCTTGGTGAAAAATTCTTTGACCTGGCGCGCGGTCGGCTTGAACTTTTTGCAAGCCTCGGACAGGCCGTACTCATTGGGGTTCTTATTGAGGCCAGTCTCCAGGATAACCACCTTCTGGATTGTGCGAGCATCCGCCTGGCAGACAAAGGCGAGTGCGGCTACCGCAATGGTCAGTCTTACTACCATGTGGCTGTGCGCGCCTCGGATTCGTTTTTCCGCCCAACAGCAGGGTGCCTATAAACTTCATGCATCGAAACGTTGAACGTCTCGACCAACTCCTTGATCAGCCATTGCAGAGAAGAAGTCTGCTGCGCCGTGACCGGCACAAACACTTCCTTGCCTTCCTTCCCTGGCGCCTCGCCCACGAGTTCAATCCCGATGGCATCGGCATTCGAAGGGTACCTTTCGGGCCACTTCTTCGGCTCTTCGTTCGCGTGAATTGCCTTTGCTCTGGCGTTGTTGCCCTTGATCTTTTCCAGTGCCATTGACTTCTTCAAATCAGTGGGCGTGCATTTTTGCGTGATCACGCACCTGGATTGCAGAAATCCGACGTGGCTGGTGACTCTAAAAAGAGATGCAGTTTGGTAAATTTGTCCGTCCTTTTCAATCAGAAAATGAGCGCCATTGGGAGGGCGGCCGTTGCGATCCAATTTTGAATATGAATTGAAGGTGCTCACCGCCGTGGACCCACCCGTCTGGTGAACCACGATGCCATTCACCGCGCCCAACTTTCCACGCTCAATGAGCGGGAAGATCTTGACCTTGATCCGTTCTGCGTCAACGATTCCGCCACGATCGATATAGAGACCCATGCCGACTCCCCTTATGTTTCGGTGTTCTTCTGGATGTCGAAGCTCATCGACACCGTGCCGCCGGAACCACCCTGTTGATTCTGGAGGGTGTACTCCTCCTTCACTCGCGCGAATGAGAGACTGATCGTCTCTCTTGCCTGCCGCATGGTGGTCTTGAGGCTTGGGGCAACTTGGGTCACGATCACATCGCCCATCGTCAGCTTCAGGAACTCCAGCGGCTTCTCGCCCGCCTTTCTCACGACGAGCGTGGCCGTGTCGACGTGTTTGCCGGTCAGGCAGTACTTCATCAGGTTGGGGCTCGAGCGGTCCACGTAGTGATCGAAGGAGAGGTCGTGCACAGTGGCCTTGCCCGCACCGCCCCCGCTGCCGGAGTGCATGCTGGACGTCTGCATGACCTCCCACTCCCAATCCAGGACTTCAATTTCGTCCTTATGGGTGGCGTCTTGCGACTCACCGTTGATCCCGCTCAATTTCAAAAAGATGTCTTGGGCCAATGCGGGCTCCCCCCAAATTTGATTAGTTAGTTCTAGGTTCCGCGGCAATGCGGCGCCTTGAGGATTAAGGCCCATCGCAAACCAGAGGGGCAATAGGAAATGTCTGCGCCATCTGGGGCTACTTCTGAAAGTGCCGCGCCCGGCAGCGGCCGCTCGTCGAGGGTCATCGGCTCGAACGCGTCGATGTGGGGCATGGGCGGATAGTGCAGCCCCGCGGTGCCCGGCTTCCGAGACTGGTGGCAAAGATTAGCTGGGGCGCTTTTCCGCGGCGCTCTGTACGATGGTGGCGGGCTAGCCGCCGTACCAGCGCGCCAGCAGGCGCGCCACCGCCCGCACGCGCTGCGTGTCGCGGCCCCAGCGCCGGCCCGCGGGCAGGTGCCGCAGCCAGCGCATGCGCTGCGCCGCGACGGCCAGGCGGTCGCGCACCTCG
The DNA here is from genome assembly GCF_056405295.1 of Variovorax sp. P1_H2. Lineage (NCBI taxonomy): Bacteria > Pseudomonadati > Pseudomonadota > Betaproteobacteria > Burkholderiales > Comamonadaceae > Variovorax > Variovorax sp. P1_H2. The sequence goes on from NZ_JBFUCJ010000155.1 coordinate 4,286, forward strand.
TCGCTGGCCTGGTCCAGCACTTCATGCCAGTGCGCTTCGGCCGCGTGCGGCGAGGCGGCGTCGACCAGCATCGCCGTGGAGTGCAGATAGCTGAGCCAGTCCCGCGCCTGGCATTCGGCCAGCGGCAGTGTCTTGCCGGGGTCGTCCTCGAAATCGATGTAGCCGATGGTGCCGTCGGGGCACTGCACCAGATTGCGGTCGAAGGCCTGGCTCAGGTAGCTTCGGTGCGCATGCACGACGGCGATGGCGGCCAGGCCCTCGCGCCAGGTCGCGAGCAGGGCGGCCGGTCCGGTGGCCGCGGCCTGGTCGAGCCGCTCCTGCAGCACCACCGGCGGCCGGCCGCTCTGCCCGAGGTCGGAGATCAGCAGGCCGTCGCCCTGCTGCGCCAGCACTGCGGGCACTCGCAGGCCGGCGGTGCCGAGTTGCCGCAGCCGCTCGGCCTCGATCGCGATCGCCGCCTCGCCGCCCGGATTCGGCACCGGCTTCAGCACGTCGAGCCGCAGTGCGCCAGCGATCGCCGCCAGCAGGTGGTAGCGCAGCTTGCCATGGCGCGGTCCGGCTTTCTTGAGCCAGACGCGCTCGCTGCCGAAGCGATGGCTGGCAACGGCCTTGGTCTGCTGCGGCAGCGTGGCGCGCAGGAATTCGGCGTAGTCGGCGGGCTGGGGCGCCGCACCGGTCTCCAGCGGCGCCGGCGCCGAGGCCATGCCCTTGCGCATCTGCACGCGCGTCGACGATGCGCCTCGTCTCGCCGGGTTCATAGGGCGACGGCGAGGGGCTTGAAACTCTGGGCGCTGGCCAGCGGCCAGTAGGCGCGGAACACGTTGTGCTGCGCGTCGAGCGACCCGAGCAGCGCGCCGGGCTGCACCTGCATGATCAGGTTGCTGAGCAGCCGCACCTCGGTGTCCGAGATGCGCCGCACGATGTGATGGGCCGTGATCTGCTGCGGATGGTCGAGCCCGGCGGCCTGCACCAGCTCCTGCAGCGCATGCAGCGTGCTGCGGTGGAAATTGCGCACCCGGTCGGCCTTGGTCGGCACCACCAGCGCTTTCTGGCGCACCGGGTCCTGGGTGGTCACGCCGGTCGGGCAGAAGCCGGTGTGGCAGGCCTGGGCCTGGATGCAGCCCAGCGACATCATGAAGCCGCGCGCCGCGTTGCACCAGTCGGCGCCCAGCGCCATCATCCGCGCCAGATCGAAGGCGGTGATCACCTTGCCGGCGCAGCCGATCTTGATGCGCGCGCGCAGGCCGACCCCGACCAGCGTGTTGTGCACCAGCAGCAGGCCTTCCTGCAGCGGTGCGCCGACGTGGTCGCTGAACTCGACCGGCGCCGCGCCGGTGCCGCCCTCGGCGCCGTCGACCACGATGAAGTCGGGGGTCAGGCCGGTCTCCTGCATCGCCTTGACGATCGCGAACCATTCCCAGGGGTGGCCCAGGCAGAACTTGAAACCGGTCGGCTTGCCGCCCGACAGCACCCGCAGCCGGGCGATGAAATGCATCATCTCGGTCGGTGTCGAGAAGGCGCTGTGGGACGACGGCGAGATGCAGTCCACGCCCACCGGCACGCCGCGCGCGGCCGCGATCTCGGGCGTCACCTTGGGGGCCGGCAGCACGCCGCCGTGGCCGGGTTTGGCGCCCTGGCTCAGCTTGAGCTCGATCATCTTCACCTGCGGGTCGCGCGCGTTGGCGATGAAGCGCTCCTCGCTGAAGGAGCCGTCGTCGTTGCGGCAACCGAAGTAGCCCGAGCCGATCTCCCAGATCAGGTCGCCGCCGTGCACCCGGTGGTGGGAGGAGATCGAGCCTTCGCCGGTGTCGTGCGCGAAGCCGCCCTGCTTCGCGCCCTGGTTGAGCGCAAGAATCGCGTGGGCCGACAGGGCGCCGAAGCTCATCGCCGAGATATTGAACACGCTGGCGCTGTAGGGCTGGGTGCAGACCTGGCCGGCCGGCGAGGCCGGGTTCGGGGTGCCGCCGATGACGATGCGGAAATCGTGGTCGGCGAGTTTCGTCGGCCGCATCGAGTGGTTGATCCACTCGTAGCCGGAGATCGCGACGTCGAGCTGGGTGCCGAAGGGCCGGTTGTCGGGTTCGCCCTTGCTGCGCTGGTAGACCAGCGAGCGCTGGGCGCGCGAGAAGGGCGCGGCCTCGGCGTCGCTCTCGATGAAGTACTGCCGCAATTCGGGACGGATGTACTCGAGCAGGAAGCGCAGGTGGCCGATGACCGGGTAATTGCGCAGGATCGCGTGCGGCGTCTGCCGCAGGTCGTGCACGCCGGTCCCGGTGAGCAGGCCGAAAGCCGCCAGGGCGATCCAGGCCATCCACAGCTGCGGGGCGAGCAGGACCGCCACGACGCTCGCGACCAGCCCGGCCGCGCACAGCGCGAGCGCGGTGTAACGCGCCGGGAACGGCGCAATCTTCGATGTCGAAATAGTGAGTCTCCGGAGCCTTGCTGCATCATAGAGGGCTGCATTTGTAACGCCATGACAATCCCGCCCGACACCCCGACCCCCGCCCAGCCCGAGCAACCGCCCCTCGGCCCCGACGATTTCGACGCCCAGGACCAGGTTCTCGACACCCTGCGCGAGCACGACGACGAGACCCCGCAATGGGAATTCTGCGAAGGCTTCATGGCCGCGCTGGTCTGCACCCGGCGGCCGATCGAGCCGGCCGAGTACTGGCCGGTGCTGCTCGGCGAGGGTTTCGTGCCGGCGCAGCACATGGAATTCGTCTGGCGCTGGAAGCGGCGCTGGCGCGAGATCGAGGCCGGCCTCGACGCCGACGTGCAGTCGCTCGACGACGAGCGCACCTGGCAGCCCGAGGTGCTCGACACCCGCGGCGCCATCGCTGCGCTGCCCGAGGAAGAACGCGCCGAGATGGCCGGCGAGGCGATCCCGTCCTTCGCCCAGGTCTGGGCGCTGGGCTTCATGTATGCGGTCGAGAACTGGCCCGACGACTGGGCGCCGCCGCGCGACAAGGAGGCGGCGCAGATGCTCGACGAAGCACTCGACGCCATCGTTACGCTGACCGAGGACGATACCGGCAAGCCCGCGCTCTCGATGTATGCCGAGGACGGCCCACCGAGCGTGAGCCAGCAGCGGGTGGATGATTTCGGCGCCGCGATCTGGGCCGTGTACGACCTGCGCCAGTTGTGGCGCAGCATGGGGCCGCGGGTGGAGACGATCCGCAAGGAGGCGACCCCGGGGCGCAACGACCCCTGCCCCTGCGGCAGCGGAAAGAAGTACAAGAAGTGCCACGGTGCCGGCTGAACCGGCACTTGCGGCGCCGGCGCTGACGCTGCGTGCTGCCTGGGCGATGGTGATGGCCCTGTGCACCGCCTTCGCGCTGAGCCAGGCCTTTCGCACCGTCGGCGCGATCATGGCCAGCCAGCTGCAGGCCGAGTTCAAGTTGTCGGCGCAGGCGCTCGGCGTCTTCTCGGCCGCTTTCCACTTCGCTTTCGGCGCGATGCAACTCTTCATGGGCATCGGCATCGACCTGCACGGCGTGCGCCGCACCGTGCTCACCGCCTTTCCCTTGGCCATCGTGGGCGCGCTGCTGTCCGCCGTGTCCACCGACTACGCGGTGCTGGTGGCCGGCCAGGTGCTGATCGGCGTCGGCTGTGCGCCGGCCTTCCTGGTCTGCACGGTCTTCATCGCGCGCCACTTCCCCGCGGCGCGTTTTGCCTCGGTGTCGGGGCTGGTGCTGGGCATCGGCGGCGTCGGCATGCTGCTGACCGGCACGCCGCTCGCGTGGCTGGTGCAGGAGCACTCGTGGCGCATGGGCTTCGTCGTGCTGGCGGCCGCCTCGGTGCTGGCCTGGCTGGCCATATGGCGCTGGGTGCGCGAGCCGGCGCGGCCGGGCGGCCCGCCCAGGGAGTCGGTCGCGGCGGCGCTGCGGCAGTTCGGCGCGCTGTTCGCGCTGCCGCACACGGTCGGCATCATGGTGCTCGGGGCCGTGACCTATGCGGCCTTCATCTCGCTGCGCGGGCTCTGGCTCGGCCCGCTGCTGATCGAGCGCCACGGCTATTCGCTGGTGCAGAGCGGCAACGTGGCGCTGGTCGTCTCGGTGGTTTCGCTGGTCGGCCCGCCGCTGTTCGGACGGCTCGACCGCGAGGGCCCGGTGCGGCGGCGCCGCATCATCGGCTGCAGCCTGGTCTATGCCGCGCTGTTCGCGATGGTGGGCTTCTTCATCCAGGCCTGGATCGACGTCGGCGGCACGATCCTGATCGGGCTGCTTTGCGGCTTCATCGTCTGGCAGTACGCGGACGTGCGGGCGGCCTATCCGGCGGCGCTCACGGGCCGCGCGATGGCGGTCTTCACGATGGCGATGTTCCTCGGCGTGGCCGCGATGCAGTGGGTCACGGGCCTCGCCGCTTCGGTCGGCGCGGCCCATGGCATCGAGGCCTTCCGCGCCGTGCTGGGCACCATCGCGGTGCTGCTGGTCGCGGCGACGATCGCGTTCGCCTGGCTGCCGGCCCCGGAGCGGCCAAAATGGGGCCTGTAGAAGAATTCAAGATCCATGACCGAAACCACCCCGATCCCTCCGCTGCCCGACCACCTGTCCATCGACCCGCGCAGCCCGCACCATGTCGCCGCCGTCTTCGAGCACGACATCGGCATCCGCTTCAACGGCAAGGAACGGTTCGACGTCGAGGAATACTGCATCAGCGAAGGCTGGATCAAGGTGCCCGCGGGCCGCACGCTCGATCGCAAGGGCAAGCCGTTGCTGATCAAGCTCAAGGGCCAGGTCGAGGTGTTCTATCAAGACTGAAGCCCTCCCGAGGCGACGGTTCGCGATCATCACGAGCCTCGCGCTGGCCATGCTGTGCGCCGGTTGCGCGTCGCGCCCCGCGCCGCGCGTCACCCGGCTCGGCGACGGCGTCTTCAAGTCGCCGACCGCGCAGGACGCGGAATCCTATTGCCGCAACTTCGGCGCCCCGCTGCGCTTCCTGGATGCCGGGGCGCCGGGTGCCCCGGCGGGGGAAGTCGTCTTCCGCTGCGATTGAGCCCTGGAGGCGGCACGGGTCGACCGAGCGCCAGGCTCAGATCTTGAACGCCCGCTGCACGTCCGGCCGCACCAGGTCCGCGTAGTCGCGGTGCTTGCGGATGTAGCCGGCGATGAACTGGCAGACCGGGATCACATGCTTGCCGTCGGCCCGGGCCTCGTCGAGCACATGCCGGGCGAGGGCCGAGCCCACGCCCTTGCCTTCGTACGCCTCCAGCACCTCGGTGTGGGTGAACATGATGGCTTCGCTCAGCAGGTTGTATTCGCTGTAGCCCGCGAGTTCGCCGCCGATACGGGCTTCGTAGCGGTGCGCGGCGGGATTGTTGGCGATCGTGATGTCGGTCATGGCGTGGCCAGTCGGATGGTCAGGGATTGCGGGCAAGAAAGGCGTGGAGGTTCGCCGCTGCGGTGGCGCGGACCTTCTTCTTCAGCATCGGCGACCAGCCCAGCAGCAGGCCGGGCGCGCCCAGCGCCTGCCGCGACCAGCGCCAGAAGTCGAAGCGGTCGCGCTGGGTCGCGATCAGGCCCTCGGGCGTGAAGGTGAAGCGCGAGTCGATCGCATTGTCGACCACGCGCCCGGTGGCGCTGAAGAGGTAGTGCGCATCCCAATGCGCCCGGCCGCTCGTGGCGTCGGCTTCGACGTCGCGGTAGCTCAGTTTCCAGACCGCGGCGCCCTTGGCCTGGGTGCCGCCGCACAGCATCTTCCACATGCCGCCGATCTCGCGCGCGCCGCGCAGCGAGAAGGCTTCGTCGTCGAAGCTGGCGTCCGGCGCGTAGCAGCTTGCCATGGTGTCGGCGTCGAGCCGGGCGAAGGCGTCATAGAAGCGGCGGAGGGTGTGTTCGGTGAGCATGCGCCATCCTAATTCAGTCAGCGTCAGCGGCCGGCTCGCCCAGGCCGGAGGGCCCTGGGAATCAGGCCGTGCGCATCAGCTCGACCAACGTCATCAGCGCGCAGTGGACGGTGGCCGCGCGCACGGTGGCGCGGTCGCCGTCGAAGCGGCGGCGCTCGGTGCGCACGCGGCCGTCGACCGACCAGCCGAACCACACGGTGCCGACCGGCTTCTCGGGCGAGCCGCCGGTGGGTCCCGCCACGCCGGTGACGGCGACCGAGGCACGGGCCCGCGACCGCGCGATCGCGCCTTCGGCCATGGCGCGCGCCACCGGTTCGCTGACGGCGCCATGGGCCTCGATCAGCGCCGCGTCGACGCCGAGCATCTCGCTCTTGGCTTCGTTCGAATAGGTCACGAAGCCGCGCTCGAACCAGTTGCTGGAACCTGAAAGATCGGTGCAGGCGCCGGCAATGAGTCCGCCGGTGCAGCTTTCGGCCGTGGCCATCATCCAGCCCTTCTGCTGCAGCAGTTCGGCCAGCCGCAGCACCAGGGCGGCAACGTCGAGGTCGGCGAGGGGCGTCGGGGTTTCGTCCATGCGGTTCACCATGCTGCGCGCCAGGCGGCAATCATCAGCAGCGTGCAGAAGGCCGCCACCAGATCGTCGAACAGGATGCCGAAGCCTGCCGCGGCCCAGCGCGTCGTGCCATCGGGCCCTTCGTGCGGCTTGAACAGGCGGTCGGCCCAGCCCACCGGGCCCGGTTTGGCGGCGTCGAAGAAGCGGAACAGCCCGAAGGCGATGAGTTGCGCCAGCAGGCCGCCAGGCAGCACCAGCCAGAGCACGATCCAGAAGGCGACCACTTCGTCCCAGACGATGGCGCCGGGATCCGCCACCTGCATGTGGCGGGCCGTGACCGTGCAGGCCCACCAGCCGATCGGCAGCGAGGCGAGGATCACCCAGCCGATTGCGGCGTTCGAGAGCCAGCGCTCCATGAGCAGGAACGCGACCCAGCTCCAGAGCGTGCCCACGGTGCCGGGCGCACGGCGCGGCAGGCCGGAGCCGAAGCCGAGGGCGATCAGGTGCGCCGGATGCGCGAACAGGAAGCGCAGGGTCGGGCGGAACGGGGCGGCGGGTGCGGGAGAAGTGTTGGCGGTCGACATCAACCCGCAGTGTCGCGCATCTTTCGGGTCGCAGACGCTTCAGGCCGGCTGGAAATGCTGGCTGATGCGGCGCGCCACCGCCTGGGGTGTGTGGCGAAGCGCATCGACGGCGCAGGCGCCCAGGAACAGTCCGTCGAGCTTGAGTTCCGCCTGGGCGAAATAGCGGCCCAGCGACTCGCCCGCGTCGCGCAGGCAATGTTCCAGCGCGCCGAAGGTGCGGCTTTCCTCCCGTGCCGCGCCGCCCTGGGCGCTGATGCGGTGGCAGTATGCGTTCGGTCCGACGCGTTGGATGTCGATCAAGGGCTTCATTCGGCGGGCGGAAGTCGGGGTGGTTCTGCAACAAATAGCTTTGACTCCCGGATGGTGGCGCCAAGGCCCACCGGGGTAAATAGTCCATTTGGACCGGTTCGACTTCGCGCAGAATTGCCGCTTCATGTTGCCGGCTCGGATTCTGCTCATCGACGACCATGCGCTGTTCCGCTGCGGACTTCGCATGGTGCTCGCGTCCGGCATCCCCGAACTGGAAGTGGCGGAGGCGAGTTCGCTCGAAGAGGGCCTGCGCGCAGGCATGGACTCGCCCGCGCTGGTGCTGCTCGACATCCAGCTGCACGGACTCAACGGCCTCGAAGGCATCACGCTGCTCAAGCGCAAGTGGCCCGACGCGGCGGTGGTCATCCTGTCGTCCGACGCCGGCCCGCACACTGTGCGGATGGCGCTGGAGCGCGGCGCGGCAGCCTTCGTCTCGAAGGCCGACAGCGCCGACAACATCCTGGCCTTGATCGAACGGCTGCGCCGCGGCGAACCCGCCAGCGCCGCCACGGAGGCACCGGCGGCCGAGGGCGCCGCCGCCCCCCAGCTGCTGACGCCGCGCCAGTTCGAGGTGCTCGACCTGCTGTGCCAGGGCCTGCCCAACAAGGTCATCGGCCGCCGCCTCGGGCTGTCTGAGAACACCGTGCGTGGTCATGTGCAGGCGGTGCTGGCGGCGCTCCAGGTCTCGAGCCGGTCCGAGGCCGGCTTCGCGGCGCGGCGCCGGGGGCTGGTCGCCTGATGCACAAGCTCCTGCGCCTGGCCGATGGGCGCACGCTGGTCGAGCAGCTCCGGCTGCAGCTCGGCAACGTCGGCAGCTCGGTGATTCCGACCATCGGGGTCGCGCTGCTGCTGGTCTGGGTGCTCGCCAATGACGGCAATGCGCTGGCGCTGCGGCTCTGGGCCGGCACCGTGATCCTGTTCAAGCTGTACTACGCCCGCGATGCCCGGCGCACGCTGGCCGCCGAGATCTCGTTCGAGTGCGCGCCCCGCCTCGTGTGGCGGCAGATCGTGCTCAATGCCATCGATGCCGCCGTCTGGGGTGCCCTGGCCTGGGTCGCGCTCGGCGGCGCCACGGTCGCCGGCAGCATCCTCGTGATCGCGGTGCTGGCGGGTGTCGCCGGCAGCTCGATGTCCTCGCTGTCGCCGGTGCTGCCGGTGTTCATCGTCTTCGGCGCGGTCGAGCTGGCCGTGGTGGCCGCCAAGCTGGTGCTGCTGGGCGACCCGGCCTACAA
>NZ_JBFUCJ010000156.1:0-12390 GCF_056405295.1 Variovorax sp. P1_H2
CGGCCCCCTCGGGGGGCAGCGACCACACGCAGTGAGGGAGCGTGGGGGCCAGGCCGGCGCCGGGCCGCCCCAAGGCGGCCTGCGGCCCCCTCGGGGGGCAGCGACCACACGCAGTGRGGGAGCGTGGGGGCCAGGCCGGCGCCGGGCCGCCCCAAGGCGGCCTGCGGCCCCCTCGGGGGGCAGCGACCACACGCAGTGAGGGAGCGTGGGGGCCTACTAAAGCATGCCCTTGGCCTGCTTTAGGACGAAGTCGCAGGCCTTGCGCGTGACTTCCTGCTTCAGGCCGCCGCCGGTCAGGTCCATCTTCTTGCCGTCGGTGCCGGTCAGGATGCCTTGCGAGCCGTCGACGTAGCCCGGGTCCGAGGCCGGCTTGCCGCCCGGGATCTTGCCCATCAGCTGGTCCTTGATGCCGGAGGCGCCGTCGGCGCTCAGGTAGTTGTTCTTGAGGCAGTACTCGATCACGCCGGCCGCGTTGCCGATGCTGCCCGCGGACATCGAGCCGGTCGCGCCGCCCGCCAGGCCCTTGAGCATGTCGAGCGACTGGGCCTGCGCGAAGCCCGCGCTGCCGAGCAGCAGGGCGATCGCGCTGACGCGCATGAAACGTTGTCGGATGGGGTTCATGCCGGCTCCTTGTGCTTCGAGAATGGTTGGGGAAACCATAGCGCAAGCCCGCGGCCCCGCCGCGACGACATTGAAACAGTTGGTGGTCGCCGTGCTCAGGCGACCGTGACTCCGACCTTGCGCCCCGCCTCCACGATTTCTCCCCAGGTCGCGTCGTCGAGCCAGATGCCCTCGCGCTCGCGGGTCGCGCGGGCCTTGCGCTCGGGCTCGCCCGCGATCTGCACCGCGTCGAAGCCGGCACCCGGCGGGCTCTGGCGCAGCCAGTCGACGAAGGCCTTGGCTTCCTGTTCGAAGCTCGCCTGCGTGCCCAGCTTCGCCGGGTCGATCAGCACCACCAGCATGCCGTTGAGCACCGTGCGCGCCGTGTCGGCCGGCCGGTGCCAGGTGCCACCGCCGGTCAGCGCGCCGCCGAGCAGTTCGCAGGCCACGGCCATGCCGTAGCCCTTGTGCTCGCCGAAGGTCATCAGGGCGCCGAACAAGCCGTTGCTTTGCGGCACGACCACCACACCGGGGTCGTCGGTCGGTGCGCCGTGCTCGTCGATCAGGTGGCCCGGCGGCACGCGCTCGCCCTTGTTGTAGGCCACCCGCATCTTGCCCTGCGCCACGCGGCTGGTCGCGAAGTCGAGGATGAAAGGCTCGGCCCCGGCGAGCGGCACGCCGATGCAGCAGGGGTTGGTGCCGAAGCGGCCGTCGCCGCCGCCCCAGGGCGCGACCACGGGCCGCGACAGCACGTTGACGAAGTGCATCGCCACCAGCCCCTGGGCCACCGCCATCTCGGCGAAGTGGCCGATGCGGCCGAGGTGGTGCGCGCTGGCCAGCGACAGGATGCAGCTGCCGTGCTGCCGGGCCCGCGCGATGCCGAGCTCCATCGCCTGCACGCCGACGATCTGCCCGTAGCCGTGCTGGCCGTCGAGCGCCAGCATGGCGCCGGTGTCCAGGTTGATCTTGGCGGCCGCGTTCGGGACCAGCCCGCCTTCGGCCACTGCATCGACATAGCGCGGCAGCATGCCGACGCCATGCGAATCGTGGCCGCTCAGGTTGGCCAGCACCAGGTTGGCGGCGACCTGCGCGGCCTCGGCCGGCGTGCTGCCGGCCGCTTCGAGGATGCGGGCGACCTGGGTCCGCAGGAAGGCGGCTTGCAGTGTTTGCGACATGTGAATCAAACTCCCTTGGCGTTGACTGTGATGGCGTAGAGCGAACTGGTGGCGCAGATGAAGAGGCGATTGCGCTTCGGGCCGCCGAAGCAGACGTTGGCCACGCGCTCGGGCAGAAGGATCTTGCCGATCAGGCTGCCGTCGGGATCGTAGACATGCACGCCATCGGCGGCGCTGGTCCAGATGCGGCCCTGGGTGTCGAGCCGGAAGCCGTCGAACAGGCCGCGCGTGCATTCCGCGAACAGGCTGCCGTCGCCCAGCCGTCGGCCATCGCTCGAGACCGCGAAGCGGCGGATGTGGCGCGGCCCGTCGTCCGCATGGCTGGCGCCGGTGTCGGCGATGTAGAGCATCGATTCGTCGGGCGAGAAGGCCAGCCCGTTGGGCTTGACGAAATCGTCGGCGACGCGCTCGACCGCGCCGCTCGCGGGATCGATGCGGTAGACGTTGCAGGCGCCGATCTCGCTCTCGGCGCTCAAGCCTTCGTAGTCGGTCAGGATGCCGTAGCTCGGGTCGGTGAACCAGATGCCGCCGTCGGAGTGCACCACGACGTCGTTGGGCGAGTTCAGGCGCAAGCCCCGCCAGTGCGAGGCCAGCACCGTGAGGCTGCCGTCGTGCTCGGTGCGCGTCACGCGCCGTGTCAGGTGCTCGCAGGTCACGAGCCGCCCCTGGCGGTCGACCGTGTTGCCGTTCGAATTGTCGGCCGGTTCGCGGAACACCGCGACCGTGCCGTTGCGCTCGTCGAGCCGCAGCATGCGGTTGTTCGGGATGTCGGACCAGACCAGGGTGCGATGGGCGCCGAACCAGGCGGGCCCTTCGCACCACCGGGCGCCGGTCCAGAGCCGCTCGACCTTCTCGGGCCCGGGCACCAGGCGGTTGAAGCGCGGATCGAGTTTCTCGATGCCGGTGCCTTCGAGCGTGCCGAATGGCGCTTGATGGGATGAGGCCATCGCGCTACATCACCGCGCCGACTTGCCAGGGCACGAACTCGTTCTGTCCGTAGCCATGGCGTTCGCTCTTCGACGGTTCACCCGATGCGGTCGCCAGCACCAGCTCGAAGATGCGCTGGCCCATCTCCTGGATCGACACCGTGCCCTCGACGATCTCGCCGCAGTTGATGTCCATGTCCTCTTCCTGGCGCTGCCACAGCGCCGAGTTGGTGGCGAGCTTGAGCGACGGCGAGGGCGCGCAGCCGTAGGCCGAGCCGCGGCCGGTGGTGAAGCAGATGATGTTGGCGCCGCCCGCCACCTGGCCGGTGGCGCTGACCGGGTCGTAGCCCGGCGTGTCCATGTAGACGAAGCCGTGCGCGGTCACGGGCTCGGCGTATTCGTACACCGCCTCGAGGTTGCTGGTGCCGCCCTTGGCCACCGCGCCGAGCGATTTCTCGAGGATGGTCGTGAGCCCGCCGGCCTTGTTGCCGGGCGAGGGGTTGTTGTTCATCTCGCCCTCGTTGATGGCGGTGTAGTGCTCCCACCAGCGGATGCGCTCGACCAGCTTCTCGCCGACCTCGCGCCGCACGGCGCGGCGCGTCAGCAGGTGCTCGGCGCCGTAGACCTCGGGCGTCTCCGACAGGATCGCGGTGCCGCCGTGCGCCACCAGCAGGTCGACCGCGGCCCCCAGCGCCGGGTTGGCGCTGATGCCCGAATAGCCGTCCGAGCCGCCGCACTGCAGCCCGATCGTGATGTGCGAAGCGCTCAGCGGCTCGCGCTTCACGGCGTTGGCGCGCGGCAGCATCTCGTTGATGAGCGCCACGCCCTTCTCGACCGTCTTGCGCGTGCCGCCGGTGTCCTGGATGTTGAAGACGCGGAAGTTCTCGCCTTCGCTCAGGTGGCCGGTGGCCAGCCAGGCGTTGATCTGGTTGGCCTCGCAGCCGAGCCCGACCACCAGCACGGCCGCGAAATTGGGGTGCGTGGCATAGCCCGTGAGCGTGCGCTCGAGCAGCTGCAGCCCCAAGCCGCCGGTGTCCATGCCGCAGCCGGTGCCGTGGGTGAGCGCCACCACGCCGTCGACGTTCGGGTAGTCGGCCAGCGCCGCCGGGTTGGTCTTGCGCGAGAAGTGGTCGGCGATCGCACGGGCCGCGGTGGCCGAGCAGTTGACGCTGGTCAGCACGCCGATGTAGTTGCGGGTCGCGACCCGGCCGTCGGCGCGGCGGATGCCCATGAAGCTGGCCTCGCGCCGCGCCGGCTGCGGCTTGACGTCGGCGCCGAAGGCGTAGTCGCGCTCGAAGTGGCCCTTGTCGGGGCCCATGTCGAGGTTGTGCGTGTGCACGTGCTCGCCGGGCGCGATCGGCTTGCTCGCGAAGCCGATGATCTGGTTGTAGCGGCGCACCGGCTCGCCCTCGGCGATGGCGCGCACCGCGATCTTGTGGCCGGGCGGGATCAGGCCGCGCGCCGTCACGCCCTCGACCGGCGTGCCGCCGACCAGCTGGCCGCGCGCGATGACGACATCGTCGGCGGGATGGAGTCGAATGAAGGGGTTCATCGTGTGTGTCCTTTTCTTTGGCCGGCCGGGTGTCGATCAGAAGAACATTTTCGGCAGCCACAGTACCAGCGACGGCATGTAGGTGATGATGGCCAGGCTCAGCAGCAGCGGCACCAGCCAGGGCAGGATCGCCATGGTGGTGCGCTCGAAGCTCAGGCCCGCCACCCGTGCGAGCACGAACAGCACCATGCCCATCGGCGGATGCAGCAGGCCGATCATGAGGTTGAGCACCATCACCAGGCCGAAGTGGATCGGGTCGATGCCCAGGTGGGTGGCGATCGGCAGCAGGATCGGCACCAGGATCGTGATCGCCGCGGTGGGCTCCAGGAAGCAGCCGACGAACAGCATCAGCAGGTTGGCCAGCAGCAGGAAGACCCAGGCCTTGTCGGTGAAGCCCAGCACCCAGCTCGCGATCTCCGCGGTGACGCCGGTGGCGGTCAGCATCCAGCCGAAGATCGAGGCGGCGGCGACGATGAAGAGCACGGTCGAGGTGGTCTCGATGGTGTCGAGGCAGACCTTGACGAACATCTTCCAGGACAGCGTGCGGTACCAGGCGAAGCCGAGGATCATGGCCCAGACGCAGGCCGCGATCGCGCCCTCGGTGGGCGTGAAGAGCCCGGTGGTCATGCCGCCGATCAGCAGCACCGGCGTCATGATCGGCAGCAGCGCCTCGAAGCGGAAGATGCGGTCGAGCACGAACAGCGCGGCCAGCCCGGCGAAGACCGTGATCTGCGGCGGCGTGCCCAGCGAGCCGATCGCCACCCACATCAGCAGCGGCCAGCCGATCACGACGGCCAGCTCGCTGAGCGCCTTGAACAGCCGCGTGCTCGAGAACTTGACGTCGCCGCCCCACTTGTTCTTGTGGGCGTAGTAGGCCACCGTGAGCATCATGAGGATCGCCATCATCGCGCCCGGCAGGATGCCGGCCAGGAACAGCGCGCCGACCRACACGTTGGCCATCATTCCGTAGATCACGAAGGGCAGGCTGGGTGGAATGATCGGCCCGAGCGTGGCCGAGGCGGCCGTGACGCCGACCGCGAACTCGGTGTCGTAGCCGTGCTCCTTCATGGCCTTGATCTCGATGGTGCCGAGGCCGGCGGCATCGGCGATCGCGGTGCCGCTCATGCCGGCGAAGATCACCGAGCCCAGCACGTTGACGTGGCCCAGGCCGCCCTTGAGCCAGCCCACCAGCGCCAGCGCGAAGTTGTAGATGCGGGTCGTGATGCCGGCGTTGTTCATCAGGTTGCCGGCCAGGATGAAGAAGGGCACGGCCAGCAGCGGGAAGCTGTCGATGCCGCTGACCATGCGATGGATCACGACGAAGGGCGGCAGGCCGCCCGACATCAGGATGTAGGCCAGCGAGGCGCCGGCCATTGCGATCGCGACCGGGATGCCGCCGGCCATGAAGACCAGGAAGAAGATCTTGAGCATGGGGTCTCTTAGTCAGTTGAGGACAGAGCAAAACTGCTGCGCAGTTTCTTGGTCTGTCCCGCAAGGTCTCAATAAGTCGAGGACAGAACAAAAAATGCTGCGCAGTTTCTTGGTCTGTCCCGCAAGGTCTCAGTAGGTCGAGGACAGAGCAAAAACTGCTGCGCAGTTTCTTGGTCTGTCCCGCAAGGTCTTTAGTGGTCCGCCAGGGTGGATTCGGGGCGTTCCAGCACGCTGTAGCCGCGCCGCCAGTGGATGCGCGCCACCTGCACCGAGCGCCAGGCCATCGCGGCGAAGCCGAACAGGCAGAGGCCGTAGACGATGTTCATCGGCAGGTCGACGATGGTCATGCGCGTGCGGCCGCCGATCTTGAGCATCATCTGCACCGTCATCACCACCGCACCGGCGAAGAAGGCGATGCGGACCAGGTCGACCGCCTTCGACATCCACAGGCCCATCGCCCTGGGCATGTGGCGGTAGAAGAAGTCGACCTGGATCTGGTTGTTCTTCGAGACGCCGATCGCCGCGCCGATGAAGACCACGCCGATCAGCATGTAGCGCGCGACCTCCTCGGTCCAGGCGGCGGAGTCGTTCATCACGTAGCGCGTGACGAACTGGTAGAACACCGTGAGGCCGAGCAGCCAGAACAGCGCCAGCGCGATCCAGCCCTCGGCGATGGTGTCGGAGAGGTCGACCACTTCGTCCTCGGCATGGAAGTGGCCTTCGTCGTCGATGATCTTCTGCTCGGTCATCGGTGCGCCCTACTTGATCGCGAGGATGCGGTCGTAGTCCTGCTGGCGGTAGCCGTGGTCGGTCGGCTTGGTGTTCTTGAGCACCGCTTCGCGGAAGGCGTTCTTGTCGACCGTGATGACGTTGTTGCCCTTCTTCTTGAACTCGTCGGTGAGGCGGATCTCCGAGGCGATGATCTCCCGGCCGGTCTTCTCGGCGGCCTCCTGCATGACCTCGGTGAAGACCTTCTTCTCGTCGGCCGAGAGCTTCTCCCAGGTCTGGCCCGAGACCACCGTGAGCAGCGAGTCGATGATGTGGCCGGTCAGCGAGATGTTCTTCTGCACCTCGAAGAACTTCTTGGCCTCGATCGTGGGCAGCGGATTCTCTTGCGCATCGACGGTGCCGTTCTGCAGCGCCAGGTAGACCTCGGCGAAGGCGATCGGCGTCGCGTTGGCGCCCAGCGATTTCGGGAAGGCCAGGTAGGCCGGCGCGTCGGGCACGCGGATCTTCAGGCCCTTCATGTCTTCCGGCTTCGCCACCGGCTTGGCCGCGGTCGAGGTCACCTGGCGCGCGCCGTAGTAGTTGAGCGCCGTGATGTGGTTGCCGCTCTTGTCGTCGTAGCCCTTGGCGAGTTCCTTGAAGACATCGCTCTGCGCGTACTTCAGCAGGTGCTCGGAATCGCGGAAGATGAACGGGAAGTAGGTGACGGCGAGCGGCTTGTAGGTGTTGCCCGCGAAGCTCGCGCCGGTCAGGATGATGTCGACCGTGCCCAGGGTCAGGCCCTGGTTGATGTCCGATTCCTTGCCCAGGCTGGAGGCCGGGAAGACCTGGATCTCGTACTTGCCGCCGGTCCGCTTCTTGATCTCCTCGGCGGCCCAGACCGCGTACTTGTGGAAGGGCTCGGAGGTCTCGTAGACGTGGGCCCACTTGAGCTTGGTCTGGGCCTGGGCGAGGCCGAAGCCGCCGAGCGCGCCGGCCGCGATGGCGCAGGCAGCGAGGGTCTTGAGGGCGAGGCGTTTGCTGGTCATCGATTTGTCTCCGTTGTGGTGGGGAAGGAAGAGCCGACTTGGCTGGGATCAGGAGGCCTTCGCGCGGCGCCAGCTCGCGCTGAATCTCTGGTGCGACTTGTCCATGTGCGCGTGCATCGCGCTGCGGGCGGCGTCGGCGTCGCGGGCGGCGATGGCATCGCGGATGGCCTCGTGCTCGGCGATCGCGCTGCGCCAGGACTTCACGGTCTCGAAGTAGCCGCCGAGCCGCGTGAAGATCGGACCGTTGCGCGAATCCCAGAAGCCCTGCACGGTCTCCGACAGCACCACGTTGCCGCAGGCGTCGACGATCGCGAGGTGGAAGGCCCGGTCGCCCTCGAGCGGCATCACGTTGCGGTCGGCCATCTCGCGCATGGTCTCGATCGCGTGCGACATCGCATCGACGTCGCGGCGCTTGGCCGACGTGGCGGCCAATGCCGCGGTCTCGCCCTCGACCACGCGGCGCGCGCGGATCAGCTCGAGCGGGCCCCATTCGGCCGCCGCCACGGGCGCCGCGGTCCGGTGCGAGCGGTCGAGCACGTAGACGCCCGAACCGGTGCGTACCTCGACCCAGCCCTCGACCTCGAGCGCGATCAGGGCTTCGCGCACCGAAGGCCGGCTGACGCCGAGCGTCTTGGCGAGTTCGCGCTCGGCCGGCAGCCGCGCGCCGACCGCGAACTCGCCACGGGCGATCAGCGTGCGCAGCTGGTCGGCGATCTGCCGGTAGAGGCGCTGGGGCTCGACGGTTTGCAGCGGCACGTGGGGTTTCGAGGGGAGGGGTTTAAGGGTTGTCCTGAATTGGACAAGTGGTAAGGCCAATTCAGAATACGATCCGCACTGGAGCCGGGCCATCGGGCGAAACCCTGAAGCCGGCGCGGCCCCGCGGCATCACCATCGCTACCAGCTTCGAGAACAGGACATCCCATGAGACTCCAGGGCAAGACCGCGCTCGTCACCGCGGCCGGACAGGGCATCGGCCACGCCAGCGTGCTCGCACTCGCGGCCGAGGGCGCGCAGGTGTGGGCCACCGACGTCAACGAGAAACTGCTCGAGCGCTTTGCCGGCGTCGCCAACGTCAGGACCGCGAAGCTCGACGTGCTCGACAAGGCCGCCATCGCTGCGCTGGTGAAGACGCTGCCGACGCTCGACGTGCTCTTCAACTGCGCCGGCGTGGTGCACAACGGCAGCGTGCTCGACGCTGCCGACGCCGAGCTCGAGTTCGCCTTCAACCTCAATGTGCGGGCCCAGTTCTGGACCATCCAGGCGGTGCTGCCGGGCATGCTCGCGGCCGGCCGCGGCAGCATCATCAACATGGCGAGCGTCTGCTCCAGCATGAAGGGCCTGCCGAACCGCTTCGTCTACGGCACCACCAAGGCGGCGGTGCTCGGGCTCACCAAGAGCGTCGCCGCCGACTACGTCACCCAGGGCATCCGCTGCAATGCGGTCTGCCCCGGCACGGTCGACACGCCCTCGCTCGGCGACCGCATCAACGCCAATGCCGACCCCGAGGAGGCGCGCCGCGCCTTCATCGCGCGGCAGCCGATGGGCCGGCTCGCGCGGGCCGAGGAGATCGCCCCGGTGATCGTGTTCCTGGCCAGCGACGAGTCCGTCTTCGCGACCGGGCAGGCCTTCACGGTCGACGGCGGCATCATGATATGAACCAGCTCGACTTCAACGGCCGGCATGCGGTCGTCACCGGCGGCGCCACCGGCCTCGGCTTCGGCATCGCCAAGCGGCTGCTGGCCTCGGGCGGCAGCGTCACGGTGTGGGACCGCGACGCCGAGGCCGCCACCAAGGCGGCCTGGGCGCTCGGCGCCAAGGCCTGTGCGCTGACGGTCGACGTCACGCAGCAGCCCTCGGTGGCCAAGGCCGTGGCGGCCACGCTGGCGCAGGCCGGACGCATCGATGCGCTGGTCAACAGCGCCGGCATCACGGGGCCCAACACGCGGCTGTGGGACTACCCGGTCGACGCCTGGCGCCAGGTCATGGAGGTCAACCTCACGGGCCTCTTCATCTGCTGCCGCGAGGTCGTCGGCCAGATGCGCACCCAGGGCTGGGGCCGCATCGTCAAYATYGCSTCGGTKGCSGGCAAGGARGGCAATCCSAACGCCAGCGCCTACAGCGCGAGCAAGGCCGSSGTGATCGCSCTGACCAAGTCGCTCGGCAAGGAACTCGCCGACACCGGCATCCGCGTCAACTGCGTGACGCCGGCCGCGGTCAAGACCGCGATCTTCGACCAGATGACGCCCGATCACATCGCCTTCATGCTGTCCAAGATCCCGATGGGGCGTTTCGGCGCGGTGGAGGAAGTGGCCGCGATGGTGGCCTGGCTTTGCACCGAAGATTGCTCTTTTTCCACCGGCGCGACCTTCGACCTCTCGGGCGGTCGCTCCACTTACTGATTCCACAAGAAAGGACTTTCATGAAACTCGTTCGCTATGGCAACCCCGGAAAGGAGAAGCCCGGGCTCGTCGATGCCGAAGGCAAGCTGCGCGACCTGAGCGCGGTGGTCGGCGACATCGGCCCCGACCAGCTCGGCGATGCCGCGCTGGCCAAGCTGCGCAAGCTCAAGGTCGACAAGCTGCCGCTGGTGCGGGGCAAGCCGCGCTTCGGCTGTCCGGTGGCCAAGGTCGGCAAGTTCATCGCCATCGGCCTCAACTACGCCGACCATGCCGCGGAATCCGGCATGCCGATCCCGAAGGAGCCGGTGGTGTTCACCAAGGCCGTCAGCTGCATCCAGGGGCCGAACGACCCCGTGATGCTGCCCAAGGGCTCGGTCAAGGGCGACTGGGAGGTCGAGCTCGGCGTGGTGATCGGCACCCGCGCGCGCTGGGTCTCGCAGAAGGATGCGCTCGACTACGTCGCGGGCTTCTGCGTCATCAACGACGTCAGCGAACGCGAGTGGCAGCTCGAGCGCGGCCTGACCTGGGACAAGGGCAAGGGCTTCGACACCTTCGGCCCGATCGGACCCTGGCTGGTCACGCGCGACGAAGTGCCCAACCCGCAGAAGCTCGCGATGTGGCTCGACCTCAACGGCAAGCGGGTGCAGACCGGCAACACCAGGACGATGATCTTCAACGTCGCCAAGCTGGTGAGCTACGTCAGCCAGCTCAACACGCTGGAACCGGGCGACATCATCACCACCGGCACCCCACCGGGCGTCGGCATGGGCATGAAGCCGCAGCCGGTGTTCCTGAAGAAGGGTGACGTGATGACGCTCGGCATCGAAGGACTCGGCGAGCAGCGCCAGGAAGTGGTGCCCTTCAAGCTCTGAGGGCGCGCCTCGCAGGCCTCAGTCCACCTTGATCCCGGCCGCCTTGACCACCTGCTGGGCCTTGGCGGTCTCGTCGGCCAGGAACCTGTCGAACTCCGCCGAGGGCATCGTGAAAGGCTCGGCGCCGAGCTTGTCGAGCCGTTCCTTCAGATCGGGCGCCGCCATGATCTTCCCCACCTCGGCCTGCAGCCGGTCGACCACCGGCCGCGGCGTCTTGGCGGGCGCGAACAGGCCGACCCAGAACAGGTACTCGGAGCCCGGCACGCCGGCCTCGACCGTGGTCGGTACCTGCGGCATCACGGACGAGCGCTTGGCCGTTCCGACCGCCAGCGCCTTCAGGCGCCCGTCCTTGATCAGCGGCAGCGCCGACACCATCGGTGCGAAGAACCAGTCGACCCGTCCGCCCATCACTTCGGTCATGGCTTCGGGCGTGCCGCGGAAGGGCACGTGCTGGGCCTGCAGGCCGGCGGCGAGGCGGAACACCTCGGCGTTCATGTGGGTCGCCGAGCCGTTGCCCGCCGACGCGTAGTTGAAGCTGCCGGGCCTGGCCTTGACCTGCGCGACCAGGTCCTTCACGTCGGCGAAGCGGTTGGGAGGGGCGACCAGCACGTTGGGCAGGCTGGCCAGCGGCGTGACGCCGGCGAAGTCCTTCAGCGTGTCGTACGTGAGGCCCGGATAGATCGACGGGTTCACCAGGTGCCCCGCCGAATGGATCAGCAGCGTGTAGCCGTCGGGCGCCGCCTTGGCGACCTGGGCGGCGCCCAGCGTGCCGCCGGCGCCGGGCTTGTTGTCGATGATGACGCTGGTGCCGAGCGCGGGCCCGAGCCGCTCGGCCACCAGCCGGGCCACGATGTCGGTGCCGCTGCCGGCCGTGAACGGCACCACCATCCGGATCGTCTGGCCGCGCGGCCAGTCGCCCTGTGCCTGTACCGCCGGAAAGGCGCACAGGGCCATCGCGGCGGCCAGCCATTGGCGACGGCCGAAGAAGAATGTCGTCATGTTTTTGTCTCCGTAGGAATCGTGTGTGGAATGAAGAACGACGAATGCGGTGGGCGCCGGCTCAAGCCTGCGGCGGCGCGTTGGCCATGACCAGCGCCACCCGCACCGGGCGCTGGCTGCGGTTCAGCAGCTGCCGCTTCTCGCCCGGCGCGAAGCGGCAGCTGTCGTAGGGGCCGAGCTCCTGCTCTTCCTGGCGGCCATCGAGTTCGGAGACCACGGTCAGGCGCCCCTCGAGCACGAGGTAGAGCTTCTCGATCGGCGAGCCGTCGAGCGTGGTGTGGCCGCCCGGCAGGATCTGGCTCATGCCCATCCACATCTGCGTCGACGGCCCGGCCTCCTTGCCCTGCAGGCGCAGGCAGCGCATGTCGAAATGGTTCGGCGCCTCGTAGGCCGGCGCCTGGTCGAATCGGGTCAGGTGCATCGCGGCGTCTCCTCAGGGCCGCAGCACGACGCGGTCGGTGCTGCCCGACAGCACCAGCCGGTAGGCTTCGAGCGCCTGGTCGAGCGTGAAGGCGCGTGCCACCGGAAAGGGCTTCAGCGTGCCGCGCTCGAAGCCCTCGCGCATCGCATCGAGCTGGGCGGTGGCCGCGATGCAATCCATCGCCAGCGAATCGATGCCGACATAGGTGTGCATGCCGCGGTAGAAGGCGAAGATGTCGAAGGGCACCGCGCGGTCCTGGGT
>NZ_JBFUCJ010000157.1:0-12098 GCF_056405295.1 Variovorax sp. P1_H2
CGCCCCAAGCCGGCCTGCKGCCCCCTCGGGRGGCAGCGACCCACACGCAGTGGGGGAGCGTGGGGGCTCAGGCCGGCGCCGGGCCGCCCCAAGGCGGCCTGCGGCCCCCTCGGGGGGCAGCGACCCACACGCAGTGGGGGAGCGTGGGGGCCATTCAGCCACTCCGGTTCAGCCGCGCTTGGGGATGTCCAGTCCGGCCCTCACCGCGGGCCGCTTCACGAAGGCATCGAGCACCCGCGTCACCTGGGGGAAGTCGGCGATGCCGACCAGGTCGCCGGCCTCGTAAAAGCCGATCAGGTTGCGCACCCACGGGAAGGTCGCGATGTCGGCGATGGTGTAGGCGTCGCCCATCAGCCAGGCACGCCCGGCCAGCCGCTGGTCCAGCACGCCGAGCAGGCGCCGCGATTMGGCCACGTAGCGGTCGCGCGGCCGCTTGTCCTCATAGTCCTTGCCGGCGAACTTGTTGAAGAAGCCGAGCTGTCCGAACATCGGGCCGATGCCACCCATCTGGAACATCAGCCACTGGATCGTCTCGTAGCGGCCGGCGGCGTCCTGCGGGATGAACTTGCCGGTCTTGTCGGCGAGGTAGAGCAGGATGGCGCCGGACTCGAACAAGGCCAGCGGCTTGCCGCCGGGCCCGTTCGGATCGAGGATGGCCGGGATCTTGTTGTTCGGATTGAGCGAAAGAAATTCCGGCGAAGTCTGGTCATTCGACTGGAAGCTGACCAGGTGCACCTCGTAGGGCAGGCCGGTCTCTTCGAGCAGGATCGAGACCTTGACGCCGTTCGGCGTCGGCAGCGAATACAACTGCAGCCGGTCGGGATGGACAGCAGGCCATTTCTTGGTGATCGGGAAGGCGGACAGGTCGGTCATTGCGGATTGCGGATGCGGGGGAGCCGCATTCTGGCCCGAAACGCAATACCGGCCGAAGCCTCAGGCCTTCCGCGCCGAGCCCGCCACCATGTCGAACTTGAAGAGCCGGCACTCGATCGGCCCGTTCCACATCGGCACCCGGCGCGATTCCTTCAGGCGCATGCGCTTGGGCAACTGCAGGTCGGGCGTCAGCACCCAGGCGGTCCAGCCGGCATAGTTCTTCTTCCAGTGGCTCGCGAGCTGGACGAAGAACTCGCCGCCGTCCTCGGTCTGCGCGTCCTCGCGGCCGCGCGCCACGCCGCCGACCTCGATCCGCTCGCCGTAGGGCGGGTTCAGCACGATCACGCCCGACTCGGCCGGCGGCATCCGCTGCAAGGCATCGCCGCCGCGGAACTGGATCGCCGCCGCCACGCCCGCGCGCTCGGCGTTGCGCTCCGCGAAGTCGACCATGCGGTGCGAGACGTCGGAGCCGAAGATCGCCGGCGCACGCTGCGCCGCCGGCGGCACGGCCTCGGCCTTCAGCGCCGACCACACGTGGGCCTGGAAGGGCAGCAGCTTCTCGAAGCCGAAGCGCCGCAGCGAGCCGGCCGCGATGCCGGAGGCGATCTGCGCCGCCTCGATCGCGATCGTGCCGCTGCCGCAGCAAGGGTCGTACAAGGGCGCGCTCGCCACCGCGCCGGTTTCCGGGTTCCACCAGCCACTGGCCGCCAGCATCGCCGCGGCCAGGGTTTCCTTCAGCGGCGCATCGCCCTTGTCCTGCCGCCAGCCGCGCTTGAACAGCGGCTCGCCCGAGGTGTCGACATACAGCGTGCAGGTGTCGGTGGTGAGGTGCGCGAAGACGCGGCAGTCGGGCCACTGGGTCTCGATGCTGGGCCGAACGCCGCCCGCCTTGGCACGGAAGCGGTCGGCGATCGCATCCTTGATGCGCAGGGTGGCGAAGTTGAGGCTCTGCAGCGGGCTGTGCTGCGCCGTGGTCTCGATCTTGAAGGTCTGCTTCGGCGTGAACCAGATCTCCCAGGCGACGCCGCTGGCGATCGCGTAGAGGTCGTTCTCGCTGCGGTACGGCGCATGCGCGAGTTCGATCAGCACACGCTGGGCCAGCCGGCTGTGGAGATTGAGCTTGAGGGCGTCGCGCCAGTCGGCGCGCACCCGCACGCCGCCGCGCAAGGTGAGCAGGTCCTGCCCCGCGCGGCCGGTCAGCGCATGCACTTCCTGCGCCAGGAAATCCTCGACACCGGCGGCGCAAGGGAGAAAAAGAGAGAGATCGTTCACCCCGCGATTGTCGCCGCGACGGGGCCCCGGCAGCGGCTTGGTGATCTATAGTGGACCGGCCGATGAGCTCACCGCCCGCACCCGCACCCCCCGAGGCGTCAGGCCGGCGCCGGGCCGCCCCAAGTCGGCCTGCTCCCCCTCGGGGGGCAGCGACACACGAAGTGAGGAGCGTGGGGGCCACGACCGCCGACCGGTTTGCCATCCGCTGCGAGGTGCTGCGGCTCAGTGCCCAGCCCAGCGGGCCGGTGCTGCTGTTCCAGTTCCTGCTCGACTGCGGCGTCGCGGCGCTGTTCGCCTGGCGCTACTCGGTGCCGCACGCGGTGGCCTGGATCGCGCTGATCGCCGCCACCACCGCCTACCGCGGTTTTTTCCCGCAGCGGCTCCCCGCGCAAGTGACCCCCGCCAACCTGCCTCCCGCCTTGCGCGAGCACACGCTGCGCATCGCGCTGCACGAAGGCGCCCACGGCCTGGCCGGCGTGCTGCTGTTCGATCCGGCGGATTCGACCTCGCAACTGCTGATCGGCCTGGTGGTGATGGCGATGACGCTGTCCTCGGCCTTCTCGGTGTCCTACTACACGCCGGCCATGCGGCTTGCGATCACGCTGCTGCTGGCGCCGACCATCGTGATGGGCCTGGTCTTCGGCGCCCCGCTCATGAGGGTGCTGTCRCTGCTCGGCATCGGCCTGCTGGCGATGGTCTGGAAGCTGGTGGCGGAACGCGCGCACCAGCTCGAGGAGAACATCGGACTGCGCCACAACGAAAGCGCGCTGCGCGAGCAGGCGTTGGCCGGCCTGCAGCAATCGCAGCAGGCCCAGGCCGAGCGGCTACGCTTCTTCTCGGCCGCCAACCACGACCTGCGCCAGCCGGTGATGGCGATGGGCCTGCAGGCCGAGGTGCTGCGCCAGCAACTGAACGCCGGCGAGGACATGGTCACGGTGCTGGGCACGGTCGCCGCGCTGTCGAGGGCACAGCAGGCGCTCGAGGGGCTGACCAACCAGTTGCTCGAGATCGGGCGCATCGAGGCCGCCGCCGACCCGATCTCGCCGGTGGCGGTCGCACTGGCGCCGCTGCTGGCCGAATTCGCGCGCCAGGCCGGCAGCGGCCGGGTGCGGGTGCGCTGCCCGGCGAACGCCGTGGTCTGGACCGACCTGGTGGCGCTGCGCCGGATCCTCGGCAACCTGGTCGACAACGCGCTCAAGTTCACGCCCCGCGGCCGCGTGCTGCTGGCCTGCCGCCAGCGCGGCGAAGCCTGGCGGATCGAGGTGCGCGACGCCGGCATCGGCATCGCACCGGAGGCGCAGGAGCGCGTGTTCGGCGACTTCGAGCAGGTCGGCAACATCGAACGCAACCTGCAGCGCGGCCACGGGCTGGGCCTGGCGATCGTGCGGCGGCYGGCCCTGCGGCTGGGCGTCGAGATCTCGCTGCGCTCGGCACCGGGGCGCGGCTCGGTGTTCGCCTTCGCGCTGCCCGCAGCACCGCAGGGCGCGCCGCTGGCATCGGCTCCGGCGGCGGGCGTCGAGACCGCGACGGCACCGGGAACGCAGGCGCTGCGCCCCGGCCTGGTCGTGCTGGTGATCGAGGACAACGCGGTGGTGGCCGACAGCATCGCGGCACTGCTGCGCCTGTGGGGGGCCCGGCCACAGATCTGCGGCGGCGCGACCGAGGCGCTCGCACTGCCCGATCTGGCAGCCTTCGACATCGCCCTGTGCGACATCCGGCTGCCGGGCCCGCTCGACGGCATCGCGCTGGCGACCGAACTGCAGCGCCGGCGCCCTTCCCTCCCCCTCGCGCTGGTCTCGGCCGACATCGACGACGCGACGCAGCAGCTGGCCCGCGAGCGCGGCTGGCAGGCGCTGCGCAAGCCCGTGCAGCCCGCCACGCTGCAGGCCTTGCTGCGGCGGGTGCAGCGCTGAAGCGCCTATGCTTTGACCATGCAGGCCCAGCCTCAGCCCCCCCTGGCCGATATCCCCGATGCCCCGCGCTACGGCACGGTGGCGATTGCCCTGCATTGGCTGCTGGCGCTGATGATCCTGAGCTCTCTGGGCGTCGGCCTGTCGATGACCGGCCTGCCTTTCTCGCCGCTGCGCCTCAAGCTCTACAACTGGCACAAATGGGCCGGCATCACGATCCTGGCACTGTCTGCGCTGCGCCTGCTGTGGCGCCTGTCGCACCCGCCGCCGCCGCTGCCGGGGCGCATCCGGGCGGCGATGCCGGGCTGGCAGCTGACCGCGCACCGCGGGCTGCACCTGCTGCTGTACCTGCTGTTCTTCGCCGTCCCGCTGCTGGGCTGGGCCTACAGCTCGGCGCTGGGTTTCCCGGTCGTCTGGCTCGGCGTGCTGCCGCTGCCGGACTTCGTGCCGGTCGACAAGGCGTTCGCCGAATCGGTGCTGAAGCCGCAGCACCGCGTCGGCGCCTTCAGCCTCGCCGCGGTGGCGGCAGTCCATGTCGCGGCCGCGCTCAAGCACCACGTCATCGGCCGCGACGGCCTGCTCGACCGCATGTCGCCGCTTCCACGCCGAAGGCATTTCCCATGACCCTGTTCTCCCTCGGCCGCGCCTTGCTGTGCGCGGCCGCATCCCTCATTGCCGGCGCAGCCGGCGCCGAGCCGGCGACACCGGCCAAGCTGCTGCCGGCCCCGAGCCAGATCGTCTTCGTGACCAAGCAGATGGGCGTACCGGTCGAAGGCGCCTTCAAGAAGTTCGACGCCCAGGTGGCCTTCGACCCACGCCAGCCCGAGGGCGGCAGCGTGGCGCTGCAGATCGAGGTCGCGAGCGCCAGCCTGGGCCTGCCCCAGAGCGACGCCGAACTGCCCAAGCCGGCCTGGTTCGACAGCCAGCACTTCCCGAAGGCCGACTTCCGTTCCAGCAGCATCAAGGCGCTGGGCGGCGGCCGCTTCGAGGTCACCGGCCGGCTGACGATCAAGGGCAGCACGAGGGAGGTGCTGGTGCCGGTCGAGATCACGCAGTCCTACGGCCAGTCGACCGCCAGCGGAAGCATGACGATCCAGCGCCTCGCCTTCAAGATCGGCGAAGGCGAATGGACCGACACCTCGATGGTGGCCGACGACGTCCAGGTCCGCTTCAAGCTGGTGCTGACCGGGCTCGGCCCCCTGTGAAGTCCACCGATGTTTCCACGTTCACCCGAAAGCTCGTCATGAAGAAACTGCTCACCCTCGCCGCGCTGACGGCCGCGGCTGCACTGGCCGGCGCCCAGCAGGCGCCCGAGGCGGCGGCCAAGCCGGCGGGCGGCCCGGTCAAGGGCGCCAGCTACGTGGTCGACCCGACCCATACCTTCGTCAACTACGAGATGGGCCACTACGGCACCACCACCAACCGCGGCCGCTTCAGCACCAAGGACGGCCAGATCAAGATCGACCCGTCGGGCACCGGCGGCAAGGTCGACATCACGATGGACATCAGTTCCATCAACACCGGCGTCGACCTGCTCAACCGCCACCTGCTGAGCAAGGACTTCTTCAACGTCGCCGAGTTTCCGATCGCCCGCTTCGTCGCCGACCGCCTCGACTTCAGCGGCGACAAGGTCACGCAGGTCAACGGCACGCTCACCCTGATGGGCCAGACCCGACCCGTGCTGCTCAAGGCCAACCGCTTCAACTGCTACCTGAGCCCGCTGATCAACCGCCAGATCTGCGGCGGCGACTTCGAGACCACGGTCGAGCGCAGCCAGTGGGGCATCAACTGGGGCCTGGCCTTCGGCTTCGAGGACAAGGTCAGGCTGCTGGTGCAGGTCGAGGCGGTCAACATCCAGTGAAGCGGCGCGCGGGCCCGGGGCCCGCGGGTTCTACAGCAGGCTCTCCGGCGCCAGCGGCGCGAGCAGTTCCAGCATCACGCGGTCCCACAGGCCCGCGTCGGGCTCGACGGTGAGCACCGGGTCGGCACCGTCTTCCATCGTGACCCATTCGAGACCTTCGCTGCCTTCGGCAAAGCGCACCCGGTAGGCGCCCTGCTGCTTCAGCACGTCGAGCAGCTTGAGCATCTGCTGCGCCATCTCGGGGCTGGCGATGAAGAGGCCGATCTCGGTGTTGTGGTTGTCCGAGCGCGGGTCGAAGTTCATCGAACCCAGGAACAGCGCGCGGCGGTCGAAGATCGCCGCCTTCGCATGCAGCCGGCCGACCTGCGAGCCGAACAGCCCGAGCCGCACGCTGCGCTTGGTGCGCGCCGAGCTCAGCTCGTGGATCTCGACGCCGAGCCGCAGCATGTCGGGCCGGTAGCGCCGGTAGCCGGTGTGGACCAGCGGCTCGTCGGTGGCCGCGAGCGAATTGGTGACGACGCTGATCCGGACCCCGCGGCCGCGGACCTCGCGCATCACCTCGAGCCCGGCCTTGCCCGGGATCAGGTAGGGCGACACCAGCGTGACTTCGGAACGCGAGCGCCGCATCTGCTCGATCACGTTGTAGCGCACGCTGTCGACATCGAGCAGCGGCACGCCCCCGTAGGACACGGTCTTGCCGACCACGCGGTCGGGCGAGTCGGCATAGGCCTCGGCCAGGGTCCAGATCAGGTCGAGCCGGGCGCCGTCCTTCAGCTCCGGCCCCAGCGGCGCGTAGCCCAGGACGTCGTTCGGCGCCGGCGGCCGCGGCGCCGGGGTGTTGGCGGGGCCGGTGGCCTGCTCGAAGCGCCGCTGCAGTTCCTCGGGCGTCAGCGAGGAAGCGACCACGGTGCCGATCGGCCGCACGTAGGGGCTGTTCCAGTAGAGATCGAAGAGGCTGCCCAGGCGCTTCGCCAGCGCACCGGCGACGAAGGTGTCGATGTCCAGGAAGTTCGCGCCCGCGGTCCGCGCGAAATATTGGCTGCCGATGTTGCGCCCGCCCGCCACCGCCATCGCGCCGTCGGCGATGAAGAGCTTGTTGTGCATCCGGCGGTTGACGCGGTCGAAATCGAACAGCGAACTCGAGAAGCGCTGCACCATGCTGCCGCGCCCGGCCGGGAACGGATTGAACAGGCGCAGCTCGAGGTTCGGCGTCGCGGCCAGCGCCAGCAGCAGCTCGTCCTCGCCGGAGGTGTAGAGGTCGTCCATCAAGAGCCGCACGCGCACGCCGCGCAGCGCCGCGTCGCGCAGGCTGCGCAGGAAGTAGCGGCCGGTCTCGTCGTTCTCGATCTGGTAGTACTGGACGTCCAGCGTGCGCTCGGCGCGGCGCGCCAGCTGCAAGCGCGTGTCGAGCGCGAAGTCGCCGCCGGGCATCAGCCGGAAGCCGCTCAGGTCGGGATCGGGCGAGGAGGCCTTGGCGATCCGCCCCAGCGTGGTGGCCGCGGAGGCCGCGATCGCGCTCGATGGCTGGCGCTCGAACTCGGCCGGCAGCATGGCGCAGCCGCCGGCCAGCAGAGGCGCCGCCATCAGTGCCGCGCCGAGCCGCCGCCCGCGCACCGCCAGGCCCGCGCCGCGAGGCATCGCTAGAGTGCCTTGCGCAGATTGGCCGGCGCGATGCGCAGGGCCTCGCGGTATTTCGCCACCGTGCGGCGCGCGCATTCGATCCCCTGCTCCTTGAGCATTTCGGAGATCTGACTGTCCGACAGCGGCTTCTTGAGGTCCTCGGCGCTGACGAACTGCTTGATCAGCGCCCGCACCGCGGTGCTCGATGCATTGCCGCCGGTCTCGGTGCCAAGCGCCGAGCCGAAGAAGTACTTGAGCTCGACCGTGCCGTAGGGCGTCGCCATGTACTTGGCGGTGGTCACGCGGCTGATGGTCGACTCGTGCAGGCCGAGCTCGTCGGCGATCTCGCGCAGCACCAGCGGCCGCATCGCCAGCTCGCCGTGCACGAAGAAGCTCTTCTGCCGCTCGACGATCGCGTTCGACACCCGCAGGATGGTGTCGAAGCGCTGCTGGATGTTCTTGATGAACCAGCGCGCCTCCTGCAGCCGCTGCGACAGCGCCTGGCTGCCTTCGCCCTTGTGCTGCTTGAGCGCGCCGGCGTAGATGTCGTGCACGCGCAGCCGCGGCATGACCTCGGGGTTCAGCATGACGCGGAACTTGGTGTGGGTGCCGTTGCCGATGCGCGTGACGATCACGTCGGGGATCACGACGTTGCGTTCGACGTCGACGAAGCGGCGGCCGGGCTTGGGCTCGAGCCTGGCGATCAGCTGCAGGGCCGCGCGAACCTCTTCCTCGTTGCTGCGCGTGAGGGTCGCGAGCCGCTTGAAGTCGCGCCGCGCCAGCAGCTCCATCGGCTGCTTGCAGATCGCGATGGCCGTCTCGCGCACCTGCGCCTCGTCGGCGCTCTCGCCGGGATGCGCCAGCGCGCGCAGCTGGATCGTCAGGCACTCGCCGAGGTTGCGGGCGCCGACACCGACCGGCTCCAGGCTCTGCAGCAGGCCGAGCGCGACCTGGAAGTGGTGCACCAGGTCGTCGAACTGGTCGTTGTCGTCGCCGGCCAGGCCCGAAGCCAGGGCCGGCAGCGAATCCTCGAGGTAGCCGTCGTCGTTGAGCGACTCGATCAGGAAGCGCAGCGCGGCGCAATCGGTCTCGCTGAGCCGCAGGCCCAGCGCCTGCCGGTGCAGGAAGGATTGCAGCGACTCCTGGCTGCGCGCCAGCTCGGTGGCGTCGGTGCGCTCGTCGTCGCCCAGGTTGTTGGTGCGCGCCGGGGCGTCGCCGCCCCATTCGCTGTCGTCGGGCGCCAGGTCGACCGTGCCGTCGCCTTCCCAGTCGGGCTCGGCGTCGACGGCGTCGGCGGTGGCCGTCTCGGTTTCGGACGCGGCGACCGCGACTTCGGCCGGCGCCGACGGACCCGGCGCGAAATCGCCCTCGACTTCGGCCTGCCGATCCTCGTCGCGCACCGGCGCATCCGCCGATTCCAGGCCGAATTCCTCGCGCGCCGCCTCCTCGGCAGTGCGCTCGAGGAACGGGTTGTCGTCGAGCATCTGTTCGACTTCCTGGCTCAGCTCGAGCGTGGACAGTTGCAGCAGCCGGATCGACTGCTGCAGCTGCGGCGTGAGCGCCAGGTGCTGGGAGACGCGAAGCGAAAGCCCCTGCTTCATCGAGATTGGGCTCCTACATCCGGAAGTGTTCGCCCAGGTACACGCGCCGTACCTCGGTGTTGTCGACGATCTCCGAAGGCGTGCCTTGTGCCAGCACGTGCCCGTCGCTGATGATGAACGCGTGATCGCAGATGCCCAGCGTTTCACGCACGTTGTGGTCGGTGATGAGCACGCCGATGCCGCGCTCCTTCAGGAAGTTGATGATCCGCTGGATCTCGATCACGGCGATCGGGTCGATGCCCGCGAAGGGTTCGTCCAGCAGGATGAAGCGCGGCTGGGTCGCCAGYGCCCGCGCGATCTCGACCCGGCGGCGCTCGCCGCCGGACAGCGACAGCGCCGGCGAATCGCGCAGGTGGTCGACCCGCAGGTCGGCCAGCAGTTCGGCGAGACGCTCTTCCATGCGCGCCTTGCCGAGCGACACCATGCGGCCCTGCTCGTCGGGCTCGCTCTGCAGCTCGAGCACGGCGCGCACGTTTTCCTCGACCGTCAGCTTGCGGAAGATCGAGGCCTCCTGCGGCAGATAGCTCAGGCCCATGCGCGCGCGGCGATGGATCGGCATGTGGGCGATCGGCTCGCCGTCGATCATGATCTCGCCGGCGTCGGCCCGCACCAGCCCGACGATCATGTAGAAGGAGGTGGTCTTGCCGGCGCCGTTGGGGCCCAGCAGGCCGACCACTTCGCCCTTCTGCACGGCCAGCGACACGTCCTTGACGACCTTGCGGCTGCCATAGCTCTTTTGCAGGCTGCGCGCCTCCAGCCGGCTGCCCGGCTGGCCGTCGCTGGCACTGATTCCGGCTGCTTCGATCACTTCTTGAAGTCTCCGCCGAGCGTGGTGGTGGCACGCAGGCTATTGCCCGGCGCCGGCGTGGCGGCGGGCTTGGCGGCGCCGGCCGTCGGCGCCGCGGCCGGCACGGTCGCCGGCTTGGGCGTCAGGATGGCCTTCACGCGGCCGCTCGGCTGGGTCGCCACGCCGGCGTTCGGCGGCAGCGACGCGCCATTCACCGTGAAGGTGTCGTTGCTCTGGTCATAGACGATCAGCGGACCGCTGCTCTCGTCGCTAGGCGTGGCGCCGATCAGGCGGCGCATGACCGCGCGGCGGATGAACTTCACGTTGTCGGCGCGGCTGTCGTACTCGATGACCTCGCCCTCGCCCTCGATCCACTCGTCGGTGCCGGCATTGCGCTTCTGCTTGAAGTAGGAGAGCTTGCCCGGTTCGGCCGTGACGACGCCGTACTGGTAGCCCTCGGGGTCCTGGCGGACGTCGATGCGCGCGCCGCGGATCTGGATCGTGCCCTTGTTCACCAGCACGTTGCCGGTGAACACGCTGGTCTGCTTGAGGTCGTCGTAGCGCATCGCGTCGGCCTCGATGTTCATCGGCTTGCTCCGGTCAGCCTGCTCGGCCTGGGCCAGCGATGCGAGACCGGCCAGCACGATGGCGAGGAACAGCACGCGCACGGGGCGGCGGGGAAAGGAGAAGGAGGGAGAGGTCATAGAGGCACGAAACTTGCTCTGCGATTGTATGCGTCCCCGGGACGCCACTTGCGCGGCCTTGACGAAAAAGCCCGCGGAAGCGGGCTTCGTGGACGGAAGTCGGGGCGGCCGGACCGCCCGGGCGCTCAGCCCTTGCGGGCCTCGGCGATCAGGAAGTCGACCGTCTGCAGGGCGCGGTCGAGCGAACCGGCGGTGTCGCCGTCGACATACCAGCGGCCGGCGACGCCGAGCGCCGGCACGCCGGCCACCTGGTAGTCGGTCGTGAGCTGCGAGGCGCGCTTGGCCTTGCCGACCACCGAGAACGACTTGAACAGCTCGGCGAACTTCTTCGCGTCGAGGCCCGGCTGCTTCTCGACCCAGGCGAGGATCGCGGCATCGCCGGTCAGGTTCAGGCGCTGCTGGTGGATGGCCTGGAAGATTTTGGGCTGGAATTCGTCGACCTTGCCCATGGCCTCGAGCGCATAGTAGAAGCGCTGCTTGGCCTCGGTGTCGTTGCCGACGAAGGGCACCGGAATGCGCCGGAACGCGACATGCGGCGGCAGTTGCTTGACCCAGGCCTCGAGCTTGGGCTCGAAGGCGGCGCAGTGCGGGCAGTTGTACGAGAAGAACTCGACCACCTCGACCTTGCCCGCGGGCGCATCGACCGGTGCCGGCTTGCCGAGCACGATGTAATCGGTGCCGGCCTTGAACGGGCGGCCCTGCGCATGCGAGGGCGCGGCCAGCGGAAGAAGGGCCAGCGAAGCGGCGGCCAAAGAAAAATCACGACGTTGCATTTAGAAGTTCTCCTGTCGGCAGAAAGAGCCCGCGAACCGGGGTGGAGTTCCCCGGGCGCCCAAAGTAAAGTTCCCTGAAGTATCAGGCCGGCGCCGGGCCGCCCCAAAGCGGCCTGCGGCCCCCTCGGGGGGCAGCGACCCACACGCAGTGGGGGAGCGTGGGGGCCCAGGCCGGCGCCGGGCCGCCCCAAGGCGGCCTGCGSCCCCCYYGGGGGCAGCGACCCACACGMAGTGGGGGRGCGTGGGGGCCCAGGCCGGCGCCGGGCCGCCCCAAGGCGGCCTGCGGCCCCCTCGGGGGGCAGCGACCCACACGCAGTGGGGGAGCGTGGGGGCCATGACTTCAGCGCTGGACGCGCACCAGGGCCGATTCGAGGCCGCCATCGTCGAGCCGCTCCTTGAGCCGATCGGCATCGTCTTTCTTGTTGAAGGGGCCGGCACGCACGCGGTAGACGGTACGGCCGGCCTGCTCGCGCTCGGTCACACGCGCCTCCACGCCCATCAGCGAGAGCTTGGCGCGCTGCGCATCGGCGTCCTCCTGGGTGCGGAAGGCACCGGCCTGGACGAAATACATGAACGGGTCGGCACTGGCACCGGCGGGCGCCGCAGCACCTGCGCCCGCGCCGCTGCGGGCCTTCGCGAAATCGCCGATCGGGTCGTTCGAGGGCGGCAGCGCATTGGCTTCCGCCGGCACCGGCGC
>NZ_JBFUCJ010000158.1:0-11975 GCF_056405295.1 Variovorax sp. P1_H2
CAGTGGGGGAGCGTGGGGGCCCAGGCCGGCGCCGGGCCGCCCCAAGGCGGCCTGCGGCCCCCTCGGGGGGCAGCGACGACACGAAGTGCGGAGCGTGGGGGCCATATCAATCCGTGCGCTTCACGCCGGCCCATTGGTCGCGAGCATCGAGCGCGGGAAAGACCCCGCTGAGTTTCCTGCTCGCCGTGTCCACCGTCTCCTCGTCGAACAGCACCAGCGTCGGCAGGTCCTCGTTGAGGATCACCTGCAGCTCCTTGTAGAGCCTGGCGCGCACTTCGCGATCGGTGGCGGTGGCGGCCCGGCTCAGCAGATCGTCGACCTTCGGGTTCGAATAGCCGCTCGCGTTGGTGTTCGGCGCGGTGCCCGTGTAGGTGTTGTAGAGGCGCGTGTAGCCGATGGCCGGGTCGCCGGCCGAGAAGTACGATCCCAGCATCATGTCGTAGTCGCGCTTGGCGAACACGCGGTCGTAGTACACCGAGCGTTCCAGCGGCTCGAGCTTCACTTCGAGGCCGATCTGCCGCAGGTTGTCCTGGATGATCTGCGATTGCGCGCGCATCTGCGCCCGGCTGACGTCGAAGGGCATGCGCACCGTCGTGCTGCCGGGCTTGACGCCGGCCTTCTCGAACAGGGCCTTGGCGCGTGCCGGATCGAGGGGGTACTTCTTCGCGTAGCTCACCTCGTCGTTGAAGAGCCATTTGAAGCCGTCGCCGAAGGCACCCGCGCCCGGTCGGGCGATGCCGTTCATGGCCTGCTTGACGAGCCGCTGCCGGTCGATCGCCAGGGCCGCTGCATGGCGAGCCTCCAGCTTCGAGAACAACGTCGACTGCGTGTTGAACATCAGGAAGTAGACCGCCGGGATGTTCACGCCACGGCGCGGCGCCAGATTCTTGTCCGCGAGGATCCGCGGGACGTCGGGCTTGGGCGTGTAGAAGTCGAGGAGTTCGTCGATCTCGCCGGTCTGCAAGGCGGGCACGCGGTTGGCCGCCTGCGGGATCACCTGGAAGATGATCGATTCGAGAAAAGGCTTTTCGCCGTCCCAGTACTGGTCGTTGCGCACGAGCTTGATGCTCGCCCCGCGCTTCCACTCGCCGAACTTGAAGGGGCCGGTACCCACCGGCTTCTGGTTGGCCGGGTTGGTGCCGATGTTGCTGCCTTCGTAGAGGTGGCGCGGGAGCATCGGGGCGTCGAACACCGTCATCTGCGAGAGGAAGGGGGCGTAGGGCTTCTGCAGCCGGACCACCGCGGTCAGGGGATCGGGCGTGTCGACCTCGAGGCCGAGACTCTTGAACACCGGTGCCGCACGCGGATGCAGCTTGCCCACGACCTCGGTCAGCGTGAACTTGACGTCGGCGCTCGTGAAGTCCTTGCCGTCATGCCACTTGACGCCGCTGCGCAGCGTGAAACGGTAGGTCTTGCCGTCGGGCGAGACGGTCCAGGCGGTGGCCAGCGAAGGCTTGGGGTTGTACTGCGGGTCGAGCCACACCAGGCCCTCGAGGATCTTGGCCGAGACGTCGCCGGCCGCGAAGTCGGTGGTCGTGCCGAGGTTCAGCGTCGGCGGATCGGCGTCGATGGCGAGCACGGCGGTGCCCTTGCCGGTGGCCGCGTGGCCGTAGCGCGAAGTGGCCAGGCTGCCGGCGATCGCGAGGGCGCCGAGGCTCAACTGGCGCCGGGTCAGGAAGAGGGGCGGGGGGGTGTGGGTGCTGTGGGTCATTGTCGGAGAAGGGCCCGGGGGCGGGCGATTTTCGAAGCAATTTCAGGGCCATCGGACAGCCGCCATTATTGGCGTGGAAAATGCACGCTCACTGCAGCGTCAAGGCGGCCCCGATGATTTCAGTTCCCATCCACCCCGGCATCCAGGCCACGACCGAGGAAATGATCGGCTTGCGCCGGCAGATCCATGCCAATCCCGAACTGGGCTATGAAGAGTTCCAGACCAGCGATCTGGTGGCGGAACGACTGGMGCGCTGGGGCTACGCCGTGCATCGCGGCCTGGGCGGGACCGGCGTGGTCGCAACGCTCAAGGTCGGCGACGGCAGCCGGCGGCTGGGCCTGCGCGCCGACATGGACGCGCTGCCGATGACGGAAACCACCGGCCTCTCATGGGCCAGCCGAAAACCCGGCGCCATGCACGCTTGCGGCCATGACGGCCACACCGCCACGCTGCTCGCCGCGGCGCAATTGCTGGCGGTCGCCAAGGGCTTCAACGGCACGCTCCACCTGATCTTCCAGCCCGCCGAGGAGGGCTTGATGGGCGCGAAGAAGATGGTCGAGGACGGTCTCTTCGAGCGCTTCCCCTGCGACGCGGTGTATGCCTTCCACAACGAGCCCGGTTTCCCGGCCGGGCAGTTCGGCTTTCTTCCGGGCGTGATCTACAGCTCGTCGGACACGGCCGTCATCACCATCGAAGGCAAGGGCGGCCATGGCGCGATGCCGCACACCACGGTCGATCCGATCATGGTCGCGGCGCACCTGATCCTGGCCTTGCAGACCCTGGTGTCGCGCGAGGTCGACCCCAACGACATGGCGGTCGTCACGGTGGGCGCGATGAGCGCCGGCAAGGCGCCCAACGTGATTCCGACCAGCGCCGAACTCAAGCTGTCGGTGCGGGCGCGAAAGCCCGAGGTGCGCGCCTTCCTGCGCGAGCGCATCGTCGCCATGGCGCAAGCCCAGGCGGCCGTGCATGGCGCGACCGCGACGGTCGACTACCAGTGGAAGATGCCGCCCTGCGTCAACGACGAGGCGGCCACCGCCTTCGCGCGAGAGGTGGCGCTGGCGTCGATGGGCGAGAAGGCGCTGATCCCCGACATGGCGCCGCTGCAGGCCAGCGACGATTTCGCGTTCATGCTGAACGCGGTGCCGGGCAGCTACTTCATCGTCGGCAACGGCGACGGCAAGCCCGGCAGCGGTCCGGGCTGCATGGTGCACAACACCGGCTACGACTTCAACGACGAGATCCTGCCCAGCACCGCGAGTTATTGGGTCGCGCTGGCGCAGGCCTACCTGCGTTGAATGCTGTTGCCCTCTCGAGCGACCATGATGTCTAGCCGCCCACGCTGTCAGGCAGTCCCGCCGATGAACGCTTCGCGAGGCCGCGCACTTGCAGCACGCAGCCGATCACCAGCACGACGAAGAAGAAGCCCACCGCCTTCTGCAGGCTCGGATCGTCGGGCCCGCTGAACCACGGCGCCCCGGCGGGCAGCCGCGTGAAGGTCTCGGTCAGCCCGGGGATCATGTGGAAGAAGAGCGTGGTCGAGTAGGCGATCATCTCGACCGCGCGCGAGGCGCGGCCGAAGACCTTCCGGCGCCCGGCCAGCGCCGCGATGCCGAGCACCACCAGCGTCAGGACCCCCAGCGCGTGCGGTGCGCCGAAGCCGCCGTGCCGGAAGATGCCGAAGCCGGTCAGGCAGGTCAGGACCGTGGCCCAGACATAGGTGCGGCCGAGCGGATGCCCGGCCGCGATTTCGCCGAAGCGGATCATCGACGCAAAGCCCGCGGCCAGCGCCACCAGGCTGATGGCGGTGTGGACGATGCCGAGCGGTGTCAGTCCGAACATGGAGAGCTCCTTCGATGTGTTTGGGTCGGCGCGGCCTGCCTGCGAAGCGACATGGCGCCGGAAGGGCCACCGGCTCCCGGCCCGTCCGGATCGCACAAGCAAGAGTCGGACCGCCGAGTCGGCGGTCCGGCGCGTTTCATCGCTCTTTTGAAGGCCGCTGTCGCGCGGTGGCCAGGGGTCCGTCGGGCGATCAGGGTTCGCATCGGAACAGGACGCCGGTCTCGGCCGGCGCCTTGCCGATGACCTGCAGGGTCGAACGGTCCTTCCGGCAGTACGAGGCGGCCTCGGCGGAGGTGGTGGCGCGCATCACGCCGTCCTTCATCCGGACGACTTCGTTGGAAGGGGCGCCGCAGCCTGCCAGCGCCACCGCAAGGAGGAGGAATGAGAGCCGGTTCATGAGGCCGACTCTAGCGCCTCGGCGCGCAACGCACGACCCCGGCCGGGTCGAGCCGTCGCGGCACGTCATCTACAATGCGCGGCATGCACCGGGTTCGCCTGTTTGTCCTTTGGATCATGATGATCGCCGTTCCCTTCCAGGGGTACGCGGCGGCAGCCATGGTCCTTTGCGGGCCCGGGCATTCGGGTGCGACGAGCACGATGACCGCGACGAGCACGATGGCAGCGGTCACGGCCGGAACTTCCGAAGCACACGATTCCGCGGTGCATCGGCACGGCGACGCGCACGCCGGCCAGCACCACCACGAGGCCAAGCAGTCGGCCAAGGCCGACCCAGGCAAGACCGCCGGCCTCGAGGTCGACACCCTGCACAAGTGCGGCACCTGCGGCGCGTGCCACGGCACCGCGCTGGTCAGCGAGCTGCAGCTGGCCGTCCTCCAGGACCTGCCCCCCGCTGAACTGGCGGAACCCACCTTCGCGCTGGCCACGCTGGTGCCCCGCCTCCTCGACAAACCCCCTCGCAGCTGACACGTTCGCGCCGCCGTGACACGCGTCACGGCCACGCCGCGAACGCTCATGCATCGCCTGCGTCACGCCGTTTTCGGGCGGCTCGACGCACTCCGTTCATGAACTTGCGAGGACTTCCATGTTCGCTTCATTGCCGGCCCGTTGGCTGGCCCTTGCCCCCGCCATGGGCGCGCTGAGCGCCATCGCCCAGCCCACGCCGCCTCCTGCAGAACCGCGCGCGACGCCCCCGGTCGCCACCTACCAGTCCGCGCTCGAGGGCTACCGCCCCTTCGCCGACGAAAAGCCGATCCCCTGGAAGGCCGCCAACGACACCGTGCACCGCCGCGGCGGCTGGCGGGCCTACGCCAAGGAGGCGGCGAACGGCCCCGCCGGCGACGGCCCCGCTACAGCGGCGCCGCCGGGCAAGGAGCGGCCATGAGGCCCGCCTTGCGTCTGGCGGCCATCGCTGCCGCCATCGGCGTGCTGGCCGGCTGCGCCTCGGTCGGCATCGACGATGCCCTCCAGGAGACGAACGCCAACGCGCAGGCCTTCACCCAGGGAAAGCTGGAACTGAGCCGCGACCCGGCACAGCGCGACCGCCGCGCGGCCCTGGCGCAGGACCTTCTGGCGCAGCCGCTGACGCAGAACGATGCGGTGCAACTCGCCCTGGCCAACAGCCCGGCCGTGCAGGCCCTGGTCGCCCAGAGCTGGGCCGACATCGCCGCCGCCGACCAGACCAGCCGGCTCCCGAACCCGATCTTCAAGTTCGATCGACTGCGCATCGACAGCGAACTCGAGCTGGGCCGCCTGCTGTCCTTCGGCCTCGTGGACCTGATCCTGCTGCCGCGGCGGCTGGCCATTTCGAAAAGCGAGTCGGACCGGGCCAAGGTGCAGCTGACCGGCACCGTGGTCGACCAGGTCACGCAGGTCCGGCAGGCCTGGGTTCGCGCGGTCGCGGCCCAGCAGACGCTGACGTACGCCGAACAGGTCCATCGCTCGGCGCAGGCCAGCGCGGAGCTGGCGCGCCGGATGCAGCAGGTCGGCAACTTCAGCAAGCTCCAGCGCGCGCGCCAGCAGGTCTTCTACGCCGACGCAACCACCCAGCTGGCCCTGGCGCGACATGCCGCCACCGCCGCGCGCGAGGAGTTGAATCGCGCCCTGGGGCTGGACGACGCCCAGGCGGCCCGGATGCGCCTGCCGGATCGGCTGCCCGATCTGCCGAAGGCGCCCCGCGATGCGAAGGAAGTCGCAGCCACCGCGACCGAGCAGCGCCTCGACGTCCGGATCGCGCGGGCCCGGCTGGAGGCCGCGGGCCAGTCGCAGGGGATCAACCTGCTGTCGACCTTCACCGACATCGAGGTCGGTGGCCGCCATGACACCGTGTTCGACGATGCCACCGGGACCCAGAGCACGCGCCGCGGCTTCGAGATCGATATCCGGCTGCCCCTGTTCGACTGGGGAACGGCGCAGCGCGATGCGCTGGATGCACAGTCGCTGGCCGCGGCCAACCGCTACGACGCCACCGTGCGCGGCGCGTCCTCGCAACTGCGCGAGAGCTATTCGGCCTACCGCACGGCCCATGACATCGCCCGGCACTACCGGGACGAGATCGTCCCGCTGCGCCAGGCCATGACCGACGAGAACGTGCTTCGCTACAACGGCATGCTGATCGGCGTCTTCGAACTGCTGGCCGAGGCGCGCGACCAGATTGCGAGCGTCAGCAACGCCATCAACGCACAGCAGCAATTCTGGCTCGCCGACGCCGCGCTGGCGGCCTCGATCCTCGGCCGACCGACCGTGGCCGCGACGCCCATGGCCGGCTCCGGTCCCGCGGCGGCTGCCGCAGCCGCGCACTGAAGCCCCCCGCACCGAACCCATGAACGACATGACGAACCGACGCAATTTTCTCGGCGCTGCGAGCGCCATCACCGGGGCCGTCGCTGCTGCGGGCGTGAGCAAGGTGGCGATGGCCGCCTTGCCGGAGCCCGCCTTCCAGACCCGGCCCGACACCATGCCGCCACTGGCGCCTTCCAGCGGCCGGCCCTACGACCCCGTGGTCACGCTCAACGGCTGGAGCCTTCCCTGGCGGATGAACAAGGGCGTCAAGGAGTTCCACCTGGTGGCCGAACCCGTGGTGCGCGAGATGGCGCCGGGCTTCAAGGCCAATCTCTGGGGCTACAACGGCCAGTCGCCCGGGCCCACGATCGAGGTCGTCGAAGGCGACCGGGTGCGCATCTTCGTGACCAACAAGCTGCCCGAGCACACCAGCGTCCACTGGCACGGCCAGCGCCTGCCCAACGGCATGGACGGGGTCTCGGGGCTGACGCAGCCCCCGATCCGGCCCGGCAAGACCTTCGTCTACGAGTTCGTCGCGCGCCGGCCGGGCACCTTCATGTACCACCCGCATGCGGACGAGATGGTGCAGATGGCGATGGGCATGATGGGCTTCTGGGTGACGCACCCGAAGGGCGAGCATCCGCTGATCGACAAGGTCGACCGCGACTTCGTCTTCCTGCTCAATGCCTACGACGTGGAGCCGGGGAGCGCCACGCCCAGGATCATGACCATGCTCGACTTCAACCTCTGGTCGTGGAACAGCCGGATCTTTCCGGGCATCGACTCGCTCAACGTGCGCTTGAACGACAAGGTCCGGATCCGCGTCGGCAACCTCACGATGACCAATCATCCGATGCACCTCCATGGCCATGAGTTCGAGGTCACGGGAACCGACGGTGGACCGACGCCGCGGGGCGCACGCTGGCCCGAGGTGACGGCGGACGTCGCGGTCGGCCAGATGCGCCAGTTCGAGTTCGTCGCCGATGCGGAGGGCGACTGGGCCTTCCATTGCCACAAGAGCCACCACACCATGAACGCCATGGGCCACGACGTCCCGACCATGATCGGCGTCGACCACAAGGACATCACCCGCCAGATCACGGACCTCGTGCCCGACTACATGGTCATGGGCGAGCGCGGCATGGCCGACATGGCGGAAATGGACATGCCGATCCCCGACAACACGGCGCCGATGATGACCGGCGAAGGCCCCTTCGGCTCGGTCGAGATGGGCGGCATGTTCAGCGTCCTCAAGGTCCGCAAGGGCCAGAAGGCCGGTGACTACGCGAACCCGGGCTGGTTCAGGCACCCCAAGGGCACCGTGGCGTACGAGCTGGACGGCCCCGCGCCCGACGCCCCGCGACAGCGCGGCGCCGGTGCCGCCGCGATGCCCGTGCGGAACATGCCCGCCAGGGACATCGAGGTCCAGGTTCGCAAGCCTGCCGGCGGCCACGCCGGCCACTGACGTTTTCTCCCCACCTCTCCCAACGCAAAGGAAACCCATGAAGCACGCAATCCAACACACCGCGCTCGCTGCGCTGCTGGCCCTGGCGGCCGCAGGCGCCTCGGCGTCCGGCACCCATGCCGGCGGCCACGCGCACGGCGACAGCCACGGCCACGACGCGGACAGCGCGATCGGCCAGCCCGGCGTCGCCGGCAAGGCCACCCGCACGATCCGCATCGACATGAACGACAGCATGCGCTTCGTGCCGGCCGACGTCCGCGTCAAGCAGGGCGAG
This sequence comes from Variovorax sp. P1_H2, assembly GCF_056405295.1. Lineage (NCBI taxonomy): Bacteria > Pseudomonadati > Pseudomonadota > Betaproteobacteria > Burkholderiales > Comamonadaceae > Variovorax > Variovorax sp. P1_H2. The sequence goes on from NZ_JBFUCJ010000158.1 coordinate 8,032, forward strand.
ACCGTGCGCTTCGTCATCAAGAACTCCGGCCAGCTGAAGCACGAGCTCGTGCTCGGGACCCGGAAGGCGCTCGAGGCGCACTACGAAGTCATGAAGAAGAACCCGGAAATGGAGCACGCCGACCCGAACATGGTGACCCTGGCGCCCGGCCAGAGCGGTGAAGTCGTCTGGCAGTTCACCCGGGCCGGCCAGGTCGATTTCGCCTGCCTTCAGCCCGGCCACTATGACGCCGGCATGAAGGGTGTCGTGAAGGTGGCACGGCCATGATCGACCGCCGCACCGCACTGCTGGCATTCGTTGCCGCGCTCGCCTTCTCCGGCGCGGCGAGCGCCCAGTCCAACGCCCCGGGAACGGCCGCCGCGGACGAGCTCTCCGACGGGGAGGTTCGCAAGATCGACACCGACAACAAGAAGCTCACGCTCAGGCACGGTCCGCTCAAGAACCTCGACATGCCCGGCATGACGATGGTCTTCCAGGTCACCGACCCTGCCATGCTCGAGAAGCTTCAGGTCGGCGAGAAAGTCCGGTTCCAGGCCGAGAAGATCGACGGCAAGTTCACGGTGACCCGGATCGAGGCCCTGGGCCGGGCCCCATGACGCCAGGGAAGCCCCGGTGACGGCAGCGATGGGCCTGAACACTCGATGCGCTTGATTTCCTCGCCTGCGCCTCGTCGAGTGCGCGATGCCGAGGGTCTGCGCCGTGGGCCCTTGGCAGTATGACGTATGCAGCGGTGAGCACGGCGGTCGCGACGAGTGCCAACACGACCCACACGACCACCTTCTCGTAGACGGAAGAAACGATCTGTACATGACGAAGTTTCACGTGGCTCTCCTGCGCATCGCTGCGGATTGGCGTCTGTTGCTTCAACAATGAAGCTGTCGGACACTAGGCCGCTATCGTTCGCCAGTGCGCTGCACGCAAACCAAGGTCACTCGACAAGTCAGCCTCCCGAGCCGCTGAAACGGCTGTCCGCCTGACGCCGGAACTCCCTCGGCGTCATGCCCTTGATCCGCAGGAAGCGCCGGTTGAAGTTGGCCACGTTGTTGAAGCCCACCCGCCAGCAGATGTCGGTCACCTGCAGATCCGTCTGCATCAGCATGTGGCAGGCGCTGTTGATGCGCATGTGGTTGACGAACTCGGTGAAGTTGTTGCCGGTGGAGCGCCGGAAGAAGCGACTGAAACGGCTCTCACTCATGCCGAGTTCAGCCGCAAAGTCGGCCATCGAGATGGACTCGGCCAAGTTCGCCGAGATGCGATTGACGATGCCGTTGATCTGGTCGACCTCGGCGTCGCCATCCGCCCCCTGCAATTGCACGCTCGACAGCAGCCGGTAGTCGGTGCATTGGGCAAGATCAGCCAGGAATTCGCAGAACAGCCCGAAGCGGCGCAGGCCACGGGTTGCCTTCATCTCGACCCAGTTGGCCCGCGCGCGCTCCGACATTTCAAAAAACTCGATGCCGTAGCGCGCACGCTCGAGCAACTGCATGGCGTCCTGCAACTCCGGTATTTCGGCGGCCGCACGCTCGATCGGCTCATGCCGGAACTGGACCACCAGGTCGCGCTCGGCGACGCCACCTTCGGGCGCATCCAGCGAGATCCAGTTGTGTGGCAGGCGCGGGCCGCACAGCACCAGATGGCCGGGATGGAACGGGCCAATCCAGTCGCCGATGAAGGCCTTGCCCGAAGTCGCGACCATCAGGTGCAACTCGTACTCGTCGTGGAAATGCCAGCGTGCCATGGGCGTGGGGTAACCGTGCGCCAGGCAACGCACGAGCCCGATCTGGGGTGATTCGTAGCCCAGCGAGGGGGAACGCGTGTAGTCGCGCTCCACCTCGGGCTGGCGCTGGCGAGGCAACTGGCGCTGGCGTGCGGAAGCGGTCATGGCAGCATCATCCGGCCGGTTCGCGGCCGGCTCAACTCATGACATTGCCACCGTCGACGTTGAGCGTCTGCGCCGTGATGTAGCGCGCCTCGTCGCTGGCCAGGAACACCGCCGCGCCGGCGACGTCGTCGGGCGTGCCCATGCGGCCCAGGGGTACCTCGAGTCCGACGCGGCGCTTCTTCTCGCCCTTGGGAAGGCCCTCGTACTTCGCGAACAGGTCGTCGACGTGCTCCCACATCGGGGTGTCGACCACGCCCGGAGAAATGCCGTTGACGCGGATGCCGTGCGGCGCCATGGCGAGCGCTGCGCTCTGCGTATAGCTGATCACCGCCGCTTTGGTGGCGCAGTAGTGCGACACGAGGGCTTCGCCGCGCCGCCCTGCCTGCGAGGCCATGTTGATGATCGACGCGCCGGGGGTCTTCGCCCCGACCATGTGCTTGAGGACGGTCTGCATCACGAAGAACATGCCTTTCACGTTCACCGCGAACAACAAGTCATAAGAGGCCTCGCTGCTCTCCAGCAATGGCGCCATGTCGAACACCGCCGCGTTGTTGAACAAGGTATGAACCGGTCCGAAGCGCTGCACCGCCTCAGCGAGCATGCGTTGGATGGCGGCGCTGTCGGTGACGTCGGCGCCGATGTAGTGCAGCGCATCCGGATGCTTGCGCTGCAATTCCGCCACCTCGGCCGGCGCGCCGGGTGCGCGGTCGACGACGCTGCAGAGGGCGCCTTCGGCGATGCAGGCTTCGGCGACGGCCAGGCCGATGCCGCCGCCGGCACCGGTGAGCAGGATATGACGTTGGGCGAGACGGTTGGTCATGCTGAATCTCCTTGAATAAAGATGGAAACGCGTTGGCTTGCGCGCCCCCCAGTCGGGGCGCCCGGCACCGTCCTGCCTTCCCGGTTGAACAGGTGCAGCACCGAGGGGTCGAGCTCGACCGCGACATCGTCACCCGCGCGCAGCGGCGTGCGTTCGTTCTGGCGCGCGATCAACTGAACGCCGCCGACGTCRACATGGATCAGCGTGTCCGCACCCAGCGCCTCGATGAGGTCGACCCGGCCCTGCACCCCCGCGCCGCGCCCCGGATGCACGCGCAAGCCTTCGGGCCGCACGCCCAGGAACCCGTCATTTGGAAGGAGACCGCCGGTCTGCGCCGAGAAACTGGGGATGGCATCGGCAGCCACGACGTTCATCGACGGCATGCCGATGAACTGGGCCACGAACTGATTGGCCGGTCGGTCGTACAACGCCAGTGGCGAGCCGACCTGCTCGATCAGCCCATCCTTGAGCACGACCACGCGGTCGGCGAGCGTCATGGCCTCGACCTGGTCGTGCGTCACGTAGATCGTCGTTGCGCCCAGCGCCACATGCAGCTTGTGAATCTCGACGCGGGTGTTGCCACGCAGCGCGGCGTCGAGGTTCGAAAGGGGCTCGTCGAAGAGGAAGACCTTTGGCGCCCGCACGATGGCACGTCCGATCGCCACGCGCTGACGCTGGCCGCCAGGCAGCGCCTTGGGTGTGCGATCGAGATACTGCGTGAGGTTCAGCTGCCTGGCGGCGTAGTCCACCTTCTTCTTGATCTCGTCCTTCGGTACATTGGCCAACTTGAGCGCGAACGACATGTTGTCGTAGACGCTCATGTGCGGGTACAAGGCGTAGCTCTGGAAGACCATCGCCAGGTCGCGCTTGCCCGACGGTGTATTCGTGATGTCCTTGCCGTGAAGCATCAGCCGCCCACTGGAGATCGGCTCGAGGCCGGCGATCAGCCGCAGCAGCGTCGACTTTCCGCAGCCCGATGGACCGACGAACACGATGAACTCGCCCTTGTTGATCTCGAGATCGACGCCCTTGATGACCTGAACGTCGCCGAAGGTCTTCTTGATGTTGCTGAGTTGGAGGTAGGCCATCAAATGACTCCTTGAGGATTGATCGGGAGGCCCTGCAGCGATGTTGGCGCGGTGCCTGAGACGCGATGCCTTTTCGTGGGCTGCCGCGGAACCGGCTTTGCCGGGCCGCTGGCGGCGCCCCCGGTAGGGGGTGGGCGGCTGCACGAAGTGAGCC
>NZ_JBFUCJ010000159.1:0-11745 GCF_056405295.1 Variovorax sp. P1_H2
AGAAACTGCGAAGCAGTTTTTGCTCTGTCCTCAACTGACTAAGCCTTGCGGGACAGACCAAGAACTGCGCAGCAGTTTTTGCTCTGTCCTCAACTGACCAGGGGCTTGCGGGACAGATCAGAACGGAACCTTCGCGACTGCGCCCGCGCGCAATCCGTATTTCAATAGCGCCTCGACACCCCACAAAGAGACGAAAGGACACGCGCAAATGATTCAGGACTTCAAGGGCAGGACTGCCGTTCTCACCGGTGCCGGTTCCGGCTTCGGCCTCGAATGCGCGCGCATCGGCGCGGCGCGCGGCATGAACCTCGTGCTGGTCGACGTGCAACAGGATGCGCTCGACAAGGCACAGGCCGAGATGGAGGCCGCCGGTGCCCAGGTTCTGGCCCGCAAGGTCGACGTCGCCAACGCGGCGCAGATGGACGAGCTCGCCAAGGCGGTGCAGCAGCGCTTCGGCGCGCCGCACTTCGTCTTCAACAACGCCGGCGTCGGCGCCGGCGGACTGGTGTGGGAGAACAGCGTTGCCGACTGGGAGTGGGTGCTGGGCGTCGACCTGATGGGCGTGGTGCACGGTGTGCGCCTGTTCACGCCGATGATGCTCGAAGCCGCCGCAAAAGACCCGGCGTACCGGGGCCACATCGTCAACACCGCCAGCATGGCGGGCCTGCTGACGCCGCCCAACATGGGCATCTACAACGCCGCCAAGGCGGCCGTCGTGAGCCTCACCGAGACGCTCTACCAGGACCTGAGGCTGGTCACCGACCAGATCGGCGCCAGCCTGCTGTGCCCGTACTTCGTGCCCACCGGCATCACGCAGAGCGAACGCAATCGCCCTGGCGCGCTGGCTGGCGGCGAGCTCACCAAGAGCCAGCTGATCGGCCAGGCGATGAGCAACAAGGCGGTCAGCAGCGGCAAGGTCAGCGCCGCCGAAGTCGCGCAGATGGTGTTCGATGCGATCAGCGCCAACCAGTTCTATGTCTTCAGCCATCCCAAGGCCCTCGGCAACGTGAAGAGCCGGATGGAGAACATCGTGTCGATCACGAACCCCGCCGATCCGTTCCTGGAACGGCCCGAGATCGGTGCCAAGCTGCGCGAACAGCTTCGGGCCGGCTGATCACGGCGGCAGCAGCCAGGGGACCAGCAGCACGCTGAGCAGCAGCACCATGGCGGCCAGCGGCAGGCCGACCTTGACGTTCATGTCGAGCACGCCGGTGACCGGCAGCAGCACGATCATGAGCAGGGCCACCGCATCGAGCCGCGGCCGTCCCAGGACGAACATGGCGATCGCGGCGCCCAGCAGGACGAGTACCTGGACCAGCTCGGTGGACATGCAGGGGCCTCGGACAAAGGAATGCCCGGATTCTGCGGGATTCGAAACCGGTTCTGCCGATTCCAATGCCTGCGTGCGCTGTCGGGACTTGGGGCCGGCGATGCGACTGCATATACTGAACCGCTCAGTTCGGTGTGCTCGATTCGCATCTAGGAGACTTGCATGGCCTATGTCGATGGATACGTGCTGCCCCTCAAGAAAGACAAGATCGAGGCGTACCGCCAGATGGCGGCCCGCGCCGGCGCCGTCTGGCGCGAGCATGGCGCGCTCGAGTACCGCGAGTGGATCGCCGAGGACGTCAAGCCCGGCGTGCATACGTCGTTTCCGCAGGCCGTACAGCTCAAGGACGACGAAATCGTGGTGTTCTCCTGGATCGTGTTCGAATCGCGCGGCCAGCGCGACGAGGTCAACGCCAAGGCGATGAGCGACCCGCGCCTGGCCGACATGATGGACCCGGCCCAGACGCCGTTCGACGGCAAGCGGATGTTCTGGGGCGGCTTCGAGCCCTTGGTCGCGTTCTGAGTCCTCGACGCCCGGAGGGCGGCTCAGCGCAGCGAAACGGCGACCGGACTGCGCTCCGCGAACTGTCCGTTCCAGTAAGGGTAGTAGGGGTACGGCGGCGTCACCGCGCTCGCTGCGTCGAGGCGCGCGACCTGCTCGGCCGTCAGCTCCCAGCCCAGCGCACCGAGGTTCTGCACGAGTTGCGCTTCGTCGCGGGCGCCGATCAGCACACTGGCCACGGTCGGGCGCCGAAGCAGCCAGTTGAGCGCGATCTGCGGCAGCGTCCTGCCGGTCTCCTCGGCCACCTGGTCCATCGCGTCGACCACGCGGTAGAGCCGCTCGTCGTCCACCGGCGGCGCGAAACCGGCGGTGTCGTGCAGGCGGCTGCCGGCGGGCAGCGGCTGGCCGCGCCGGATCTTGCCGGTCAGCCGGCCCCAGCCCAATGGGCTCCAGACGATGGCGCCGACGCCTTGGTCGAGCCCGAGCGGCATCAGCTCCCATTCGTAGTCGCGGCCGACGAGTGAGTAGTAGGTCTGGTTCGCCACGTAGCGCGAGAGGCCCAGCCGGTCCGAGGCCGCCAGTGACTTCATGAGCTGCCAGCCCGAGAAGTTGGAGGCCCCGATGTAGCGGACCTTGCCGGCGCGCACCAGATCGTCGAGGGTGCGCAGCGCCTGCTCGACCGGCGTCATGGCATCGAAGGCATGCAATTGCAGCAGGTCGATGGTGTCGGTGCCCAGGCGCCGGAGCGCGGCATCGACGCCCCGGACCAGGTGGTGGCGCGAGGCGCCGACGTCGTTCGGTCCGTCCCCCGCGCGCAGCGCGAGCTTGGTCGACAGGATGACCTTGTCGCGCCGGCCCTGGATGGCAGCGCCCAGGATCGATTCGGAAGCGCCGCTCGAGTACACATCGGCACTGTCGAACAGGTTCACGCCGGCGTCGAGGCAGATGTCGACGATGCGACGTGCCCCGGCGACATCGGTGTTGCCCCAGGCGCTGAACAGCGGGCCTTCGCCGCCGAAGGTGCCGGCGCCGAAGCCGAGGGCAGGGACCTTGAAGCCCGAGTGGCCGAGATAGCGGTATTCCATGGTGCGTCCTTGTCTGCGTGGGTGTGAAAGGGTGGGGCGGTTCAGGCGCAGGCGGTGGCCGCGGCCACCGGAAGCCGTCGATCGAGTGCCCGGCTCCAGAGAGCGATCGCGAGCCCGGCCAGCGTCAGCAGCGCCGCCACCCAGCCCAGCGCCTGCAGGCCGGGCCCGCGCTCGATGACGACGCCGCCGGTCCAGGCACCCAGCGCGTTGCCGAGATTGAAGGCCGCGATGTTGAGGCTGGAGGCCAGGTTCTGTCCGGCGCCCGCCGCCTTGTCGAGCACCCGCAGCTGCAGCGGGGCGACGGTGGCGAAGGCGGCGATGCCCAGCAGCAGCACGAACACCACCGCGGTCCAGGGCGTGTGGACCAGCCACTGCACCGCACCGAGCACCGCGGCCAGCGCCATCAGCGAGCCCAGGAGGGACGGCATCAGCGCGCGGTCGGCCAGCCGGCCGCCCAGCAGGTTGCCGACGGCCAGTCCGCCGCCGAACAGCAGCAGGATCGGCGACACCGCGGCCTCCGAGACGCCGGTGACGCGGGTCAGCAGCGGCTGGATGTAGGTGAAGACGGCGAACAGGCCGGCAAAGCCCAGCACCGTGATCGCCAGCCCGAGCAGCACCTGCGGCCGGGCCAGCACGGCGAGTTCGTCACGCAGCGGGGACGGCGCGGCGTCGGCCCGGCCGCGCGGCACGAACAGCGCCAGCACGGTGAAGGCGGCGACCCCGATCAGCGCCACCGCCCAGAAGGTCGAGCGCCAGCCGAAGTGCAGGCCGAGCCAGGCGCCGGCCGGCACGCCGAGCAGCGTCGCCGCGGTGAGCCCGGTGAACATGATGGCGATCGCCGAGGCGCGGCGCTCCGGCGGCACCAGGCCGGTGGCGACCACCGAGCCGACGCCGAAGAAGGTGCCGTGCGCCAGCGAGGTGACGACCCGCGCGGCCATCAGCAGCTCGTAGCTGCCGGCCATGGCGCAGGCGATGTTGCCGAGCGTGAAGATGGCCATCAGCCCGAGCAGCACGGTCTTGCGCGGCAGGCGGCGGGTGGCGATGGTCAGCAGGGGCGCGCCGACCGCGACGCCGAGCGCGTAGCCCGAGATCAGCAGGCCGGCGGTCGCGATCGAGACCTGGAGATCGGCGGACACCTGCAGCAGCAGGCCCATGATGACGAATTCGGTGGTGCCTATTCCGAAGGCACCGGCGGTGAGGGCGAGGAGGGCGATGGGCATGATGGCCATGACTGTGCCGGCTTCGCGGGAGCATGAATAGAATGCCGGCCCGACATGCTCTTGTGAATTGAAGTCACAAATGCCCCGCTCCGAGATCAACCGTTCCGGCGAGATGGAAGCCTTCGTGCAAGTGGTCGAGCGCGGCAGCTTCTCGGCCGGTGCCCGCGCTCAGGGAATGACCCCCTCGGCGGTCAGCAAGCTGATCGGCCGCCTCGAGGCGCGGCTCGGCGCCCAACTCGTGCACCGCTCCACGCGCAAGCTGCAGCTCACGGCCGAAGGCCAGCTTTTCTACGAGCGCAGCGTGCGCGTTCTGGCCGACATGGACGAGGCCGAGCGCTGTGCCGCAGCGGGCGCGGCGCCGAGCGGTCGGGTCAGCATCAACGCGAGCGTTCCCTTCGGGCAGCAGGTGCTGATCCCGTTGGTGCCGCGCTTTCTCGAACTGCACCCGCAGATCACGCTCAACATCGTGCTGACCGACCGCGTTGTCGATCTGATGGAGGAGCGTGCCGACGTCGCGATTCGCTGGGGCACATTGCCGCCGTCCGATCTGGTGGCCCGGCGGCTCGGCGCCACGGGACAGGCGATCGTCGGCGCACCCGCCTATCTCGCCCGATATGGCACGCCCTACACGCCGCAGGAACTCGAAGCGCACAACCGGCTCGGCTTCACCTACCGGCGCAGCGTCCCCGATTGGCCGCTCTCGGTCGACGGCCGGGTGATCGACATGCCAGTCAACGGCAACGTTCGAGCCGGCGATGGCGAGGCCCTGCGCGCGCTGCTGCTGGCGGGCGTCGGCCTGGGCCGGTTGTCGCTGTACCAGGTGCAGGCCGACATCGATGCCGGCCGGCTGGTGCCGGTGCTGGAGGCTTTCAACCCCGGCGACTTCGCGCCGATCCATGCGGTCTACCTCGGCAAGCCCGGGCGCTTGCCGGCGCGCGTGCGGGCGCTTCTGGACTTCCTGGCGGCGCACGTGGGGGACGATGGGCGTCCGCGCCTCTAGCACCCAGCGGTGGCCCACGCTCGCGCCAACCACCACCTGCGACTACGACCGCGAAAACCGCCTGAAGCAGGTCAATGCGAAAAATGGGCTCCGCTTGAAGCGGGGAGCGCCTGGGCGTCGTGAGGGCGGAAGTTTCCCTCGAAACGAAAGGAAGGGTCGCTAGCCGCTTTTCCCGGAGCGGGATTGCGCCGGTTCGAAAATCTCGCGGCGCTACGGCGCCTGCGCTCCACTTCCGGAGGTCGCAGTCATTCACGACAATTGCAAACTCTCATGCCCAGCCTCTCTCGCCCCGCACTCGCGGGGCTTTTCGCTTTCAGTCTCTGCGCCGCTGCCTCGGCGCTCGAACACGCACACTGGTCCTATGGCGGCAAGACCGGTCCCGCCGAGTGGGCTGCGCTGGCACCCGACAACGTGATCTGCAAGACTGGACAGCAGCAGTCGCCGGTCGACCTGCCTGCGGCCAAGGCCAAGGCGCTGGCGCGGCACGATGCCGAACTCCGCTATGGCAAGGCCGCGGGTCGGCTCGTCAACAACGGCCACACCCTCGAACTGGATCTGGAAGGCGCAGCGGACAACAAGGCCGTCCATCGAGGCGTCGAGCATCGCCTGGCCCAGTTCCATTTCCACGCGCCCAGCGAACATCACCTCGACGGCCGTGCGTTCCCGATGGAGATGCACCTGGTCAACAAGAGCGCCGACGGCGCCATCACGGTGATCGGGGTGATGATCAAGGCCGGCCACAGGAACGAAGCGTTGGCGCCGGTCTTCGCCAAGCCTCCGAAGGCCGGCGGTGCCGGCCGCGACCTCGAGATCGATCTTGCCGCCGTGCTGCCGGCCGACCACAAAGCCCTGCTGTACACCGGCTCGCTGACCACCCCGCCGTGCACCGAGCGGGTGCACTGGGTGGTGCTGGAGCGCCCGATCGAGATGTCGCGGGCGCAGATCGATGGCTTGCGCCGCTTGTTTCGGGACAATCATCGCCCGATCCAGCCGCTGAACGGCCGCGAGCCGGTGGAAGAAACCGCGGGCGAATAGGTCGCAACAGCAGCTTTGCGCTTGCCTGACAATAGCTGCACAAATCCATGAAAGAAGTCCCTGACGCCATCGTCTGCGAAGGCTGCGACGCGGTCTACCGCCGCGTGCGGCTGCGCCGCCGCGAGGTGTCTCATTGCCCGCGATGCAGCACCGAACTCGACCGCCACCCTGGCGACCAGAGCGCCCGCGTGCTGCCGCTCACCGTGGCCTGCCTGATCCTGTTCGCCATCGCCAACCTGTTCCCGATCGTCGAGATCGAGCTCCAGGGCCTCAGCAACCAGACCACGCTGGTCGGCGCAGTGGTGGCGCTCAGCATGGAAGGGATGTCACCGGTGGCGCTGCTGGTGCTGGCGACCACGCTGCTGTTCCCGCTGCTGCAGCTGTGCATCCTGTTCTACCTGCTGGTGCCGCTGCGCTACGAGCGCCGGCCGGCGGGTTTCGACGTGCTGCTCAACGCCCTGGTGGCGCTGCGGCCCTGGGGCATGATCGAGGTGTTCCTGCTCGGCGTGCTGGTGGCGATCATCAAGCTCAGCAGCATGGCCCAGGTCATCGCGGGCCCGGCGCTCTGGGCCTTCATGGGGCTCACCGTGCTGCTGACCGCGGTGCTGTCGTTCAACCCCCGGATCTTCTGGGAAATGGCCTTCGAGCCGCGGCCGGGGCAGGACGGATGAGCCGCCGGGCCATTCCCCGGGCCATTCCCAAGGCCATTGCCAAGGCACTGCGGCGCGAAGGTCCTGCGCCAAGTGATGACGTGACCGTCGAGACCGCGGGATCGCAGGGGCTGATGGCCTGCCACCATTGCGGCACCACCTGGCAAGGCGCGGTCGACGGCGAGCCCTGCGCCCGCTGCGGCACCCACTTGCACGCGCGCAAGCCCGGCAGCATCCAGCGCACCTGGGCCTACCTGGTCGCCGCCGCGATCCTCTACCTGCCGGCCAACCTGCTGCCGGTGATGATCACCAAGAGCCTGCTGGGCACCCAGCAGGACACCATCCTGAGCGGCGTCATCTATTTCTGGGTGACCGGCGCCTACGGGCTGGCGGCGCTGATCTTCATCGCCAGCTTCCTGGTGCCGCTGTTCAAGCTCAGCGCGCTGACCCTGCTGAACATCACGGCCCAGCGCCGCAGCACCTGGCGCCAGCTCGAGCGGGCCAAGCTCTATCGCATGCTCGAGGTGATCGGCCGCTGGTCGATGCTCGACGTCTTCGTGGTGGCGCTGCTGGCCGGACTGGTGCGCATCCATGGCTTCGCCGAGATCACGGCCGGCGTCGGCATCGCGGCCTTCGGCGCGGTGGTGGTGCTGACCATGATGGCCTCGCTGAGCTTCGATCCCCGGCTGACCTGGGACGCCGAGGCTGCTGCGGGTCCCGAAGAAACAACAATGGACAATGAACCGATATGAGTGACGAAGCCATCCGACCCGAGCCCCCGCCGCCGCGGTCCGCGCCGAGGGTCGTCAGGCGGCGCAACTGGCTGCCTTCGCTGATCTGGCTGATTCCGATCGTGGCCGCGATGGTCGGCGTGGCGCTGGTCGCCCGGATCCTGATGGACCGCGGTCCCGAGATCGTGCTGACCTTCAAGAGCGCCGAGGGCCTCGAGGCCGCCAAGACCGCGGTCAAGTACAAGGACGTGCAGATCGGCACCGTGCAGAGCATCCGCCTGGCCTCCGACCGCTCGCATGTGCGGGTGCTGGTGCAACTCAAGAAGGAGGCCAGCGCCTTCACCGCGCAGGACACCCGCTTCTGGGTGGTGCGCCCGCGGCTCGACACCACGGGCATCTCCGGGCTCGGAACCTTGCTGTCGGGTGCCTACATCGGCGCCGACGCGGGCACCTCGGACGAGACCGCCGGCGAATTCGCCGGCCTCGAGACCCCGCCGATCGTCACGCGCGATGCCTCGGGCCGGCAGTTCCTGCTCAAGTCACGCGACATCGGCTCGCTCGACATCGGTTCGCCGGTGTACTTCCGGCGCATCAAGGTGGGGCAGGTCGCGGCCTACGAACTCGATGGCGATGGCCGCGCCGTCACGCTGCGGGTCTTCGTGAACGCGCCCTACGACAAGTTCGTCGGCGTCAACACCCGCTTCTGGCATGCCAGCGGCTTCGATGTCGACCTCAATGCGAGCGGCCTCAAGGTGCGGACCCAATCGCTGGTCACGGTGCTGCTGGGCGGCATCGCCTTCCAGTCGCCCGACGACCAGAACGGACCGGTGGCGCAGGAGAACGCGGCCTTCATGCTGGCGGGTGACGAGACCACGGCAATGAAGGAGCCGGACGGTCCGTCGCGCACCATGCTGCTGTATTTCAACCAGTCGCTGCGCGGGCTGTCGCCCGGGGCGCCGGTCGACTTCCGCGGCGTCGTGATCGGCGAGGTCAAGTCGATCGGGGTCGAGTTCGACCGCACCGAGCGCGAGTTCAAGATGCCGGTGGTGGTTCAGATCTACCCCGACCGCCTGCGGCGCCGGGGCTCCGATCCGGCCAAGGAAAGCCAGTTGTCGCAGCTCGAACGCTGGCGCTTCCTGGTCAGCAAGGGGCTGCGCGCGCAATTGCGCACCGGCAGCCTCCTGACCGGGCAGGTCTATGTGGCGATCGACTTCTTCCCGGACGCCAAGCCGGCCACGCTGGACATCGAACGCACGCCGCTGGAGCTGCCGACGACGCCCAACAGCCTGGACGAACTGCAGGCGCAGGTGTCGGACATCGCGCGCAAGCTCAACAAGGTGCCGTTCGACGAGATCAGCAACGATCTGCGCAAGGCGATCGGCACGCTCAACAAGACGCTGGGCAGCGCCGAACAACTGGTCAAGAGCATCCACAACGACCTGACGCCCGAGATGGCCGCGGCCATGAAGGATGTGCGGCGGACGCTGAACTCGGCCGAGAAGACCATCGCCGACGACGCGCCGCTGCAGCAGGATCTGCGCCAGACGCTGCAGGAGGTCACGCGGGCCGCGGGGTCGCTGCGCGTCCTGACCGACTACCTGGAGCGCCATCCCGAATCCCTGATCCGCGGCAAGCCGGAGGACAAGCAGAAATGAGATCGACGACGTTGCGCCCGGGCGCATGGCTTTTCACGGCGGCGATGCTGGCGGCGGCGGGCTGCGGCAGTACGCGCACCCAGTTCTACAGCCTGGCGGAGACCGCCGCGCCGGCTGCGCGGGCGCCGGCCGCCGCAGCCGCGCCGCTCTACATCGAACTCGCGCCGATCGCCATGCCCGAGCGTTTCGTCCGGCCGCAACTGGTGGTGCGGCAGAAGGATGCGGCCGGCGGGCCGCAGGTCGAGATCCTCGAGCAGCATCGCTGGTCCTCCTCGTTCGAGAGCGAATTGCGAGATGCGCTGGGCAGCGCGGTGGCCGCGCGGCTCGGCGCGGTCGATGTCAGCAAGTCCGGCCGCCCCCGCGGCCAGCCGGCGATCCGCATTGCGGTGCAGATGGGCCAGTTCGATGCCATCGAGGGCAGCCGGGTCGACGCGGCCTTCAGCTGGACCCTGCGCCGAACGGACGAAGGGCCGGGCGTCGGTTGCCGGATCTCGGTGTCGGAGCCGGTCGCTGGCGGTATCGATGCGCTGGCGCAGGGTGCGCAGCGCGTCGCCTCGCAACTGGCCGACGCGATCGCTGCCAGCGTTGCCGCGCTGCCGGCCCAGCCGGCGGCTTCGTGCGCGGCGTGAGGCGGGCCACCGGCGATGCACCCGAACGGCTTCGCGCTCTTCGACACGGCCATCGGCGCCTGTGGCATCGCCTGGGGCCCGCGCGGCGTCGTCGGCGTGCAACTGCCCGAGGGCGAGGAGGGCGCCACCCGCGCGCGCATGAGGCGGCGTTTCCCTGGGGTGGCGGAAGCCGAGGTGCCTTGCACGGTGGCGTCGGCGATCGCGGGCATTCGTGCGCTGCTGGCCGGCGAGCCGCGCGACCTGGCTGACATCGTGCTCGACATGGAGGGCATCACCGAGTTCCACCAGCGCGTTTACGCGATCGCGCGCCGCATTCCGCCCGGACGCACCCGCAGCTACGGCGACATCGCGGCCGAACTCGGCGACAAGGGCCTGGCGCGCGCGGTCGGTCAGGCGCTCGGCCTCAACCCCTTCGCGCCGGTCGTCCCCTGCCACCGGGTGCTGGCCGCCGGCGGAAAGTGGGGCGGTTTCTCGGCCCATGGCGGGGCGGCGTCGAAGCTGCGCATGCTGGTGATCGAGGGCGCCCGGCCGGACAGCGAGACCGGGGATCTGTTCTGAGGCCTAGCACAGGCTGGCTCGCTTCGCTGCCGACGGTCCATCGCCGCCTAGGGAACAATCCGTCCATGACTTCCTCGCGCTTCTTCAAGATCGCAATCGTGCTGGGCCTGTTGTCGGCCATCGGCCCGTTCGCGATCGACATGTACCTGCCGGCCCTGCCCGAGATCGGCAGCAGCCTGCACGCCGGCATCGGGCCGGTGCAGATGAGCCTCACGGCCTTCTTCATCTCGCTCGGCGTCGGGCAATTGCTCTACGGCCCGGTGTCCGACATGGTGGGCCGCAAGCCGCCGCTCTATGTCGGCCTCGGCCTGTTCGCGCTGGCGAGCATCGGCTGTGCGCTGGCCACCCGCATCGAGACGCTGATCGCGCTTCGCTTCGTCCAGGGCCTGGGCGCCGCAGCCGGCATGGCGATCCCGCGTGCCGTGGTGCGCGACCTGCACACCGGGACCGACGCGGCGCGGCTGATGTCGCTGCTGATGCTGGTCTTCAGCGTGTCGCCGATCCTGGCGCCGCTGGCCGGCAGCGCGGTGATCGCCTTCACCGGCTGGCGCGGCGTGTTCTGGTCTGTCACGCTGGCGGCCGTGATCGGCCTGGCGACGGTCGCCATGGTGCTCAAGGAGACGCGGCCGGCCGAGGAGCGGGTCGAAAGCAGCCTGGGCAGCGCGTTCTCGGCCTACGGCGTGCTGCTGCGCGACACGCACTACCTCGGGCTGGTCTTCATCGGCGCCTTCGCCATGGCCGGCTTCTTCACCTACCTGGCGAACTCCTCTTTCGTGATGATCGACCACTATGGCCTGTCGCCGGTGTTGTACAGCGTGGCCTTCGGCGTCAACGCAGCGGCCTTCTTCGCCGCCGCGCARCTCAACGGCCCGCTGTGCGAGCGCTTCGGGATCGAGCGCGTGGTCAAGACCAGCGTCTGCGCCTGCGGCGCGGTGATGCTCGCGATGTTCGCCTACTTCGCCAGCGGCGGTGACCGGCTGGCGGTGCTGATCGTGCTGTACTTCATCGCCAGCGGCCTGATGGGCCTGGTGATTCCCACCACCTCGGTGCTGGCCCTCGAGCAGCACGGCGCCATCGCCGGCACCGCGTCGGCACTGCTCGGCACGCTGCAGATGCTGACCGGCGCGCTGGTGATGGCGGTGGTCGGGCTGTTCACCGACGGCCGGCCGCTGCCGATGGTGACCGGCATGGCGGGCGGCGCGCTGGTCGCGGTCGTCCTGACCTGGCTCACCCTGGACGGCCGGCGCCCGGCCGCCTGCCAGGCGGGCTGAGGCGGTGTCGGCCATCGCCGCGGCCCYGGCCGCCCCCGTCGCCCGCGACGGCCTGCCGCAGCCGCAGCGCCGGCACGCCA
>NZ_JBFUCJ010000160.1:0-11617 GCF_056405295.1 Variovorax sp. P1_H2
GCCCGGAACGGGCTCCGGTATCCGCTTCTTGATCTTCGAGATCGTGTGGACCTTCACCTGTCGAGCCCACGGCCCATCGATGGTCCGCAGATTCCGCCCCACGAGATGCGCCAGGCCAAGCTCGTCGGCAAGCTGCGAAATGGCCGTCTCGACATCGAGCGACAGGTTGGTGACAAGCACCTCGTCACCGTGGAATACGAGGCTGTTCGACCAGAGAAAGCCGATCGGCGCGCCGTTGCGATCGATTCCTCCGAAGTCCCCCAGCTTGGCGATGACGCGGCCCTGCGTGGGCTCGAGCACGACAATCTCATTCGACTGGTTGCACGCGATCCAGAGGTTGTCGTGCTCGTCGATGATCAGACCGTCGGGCCCGCCGCCGATCCGGTTGACGAACACTTCAGGCGTTCCGGGCTCGAGTGTCGAGYCGGTCACCGGTATCTTGACGATGGTGTCGTTCGCCGTATTGGCGACGAACAAGGCCGTCTTCTTGTTGTTGAACGCCAGACCGTTCGCGCCGATGGTTGGCGGTATCCGCGTCGGCTTGAGCAGCGCGCTGCTGACCCATGCGGACGCTTCGCCACCGTCGGGTCCGACTTTCCAGATGATGCCCTGGTGGGCGTCGGTCACGTACACGTTGCCGGCACCGTCGAACGTCATCCCGTCGAGGCCGGGTTGCTTGCCCGTGACCGTCATGAACACGGAGGAGGCACCGGACCTGTGATCGACGCTCAGGACCTTCCCGGCCCCGTAGTCGACCACGAGCAACTTGCCCGTCCGTGGATGGAAACCGACGTCGAGCAACAACCTGCTCGAGCCCTCGATTCCGACACTGCGCAGAAGCTTGCCCTGCGGGTCGAACACAAGGAGCGTTCCCTCGCTCGACCTGGGTTTGTTCGCCGCCACCGTGACGACATAGACGTTGCCCTCGCGGTCCGTGGTGATTCCCTCGGGATGCGCTTCCCCCAAGGGCAGCGTGGCGAATGTCTCGACCTTGCCGCGCTCCCACGCATTCGCGGCGAGCGGTGTTGCGAGCAACACCAGCCATATCAGCATCGGCAGGACCAGCAGTGCCTTGGCTCTGTTCATCTCATKTCTCCTGGATCGAGGGTTGATGGATCGTCTCTGATGGACCCGGTGGGGATCGTGCGCCGTTCAATACGACTTCGGCAATCCGAGCGCCTGCTCGGCGACGTAGCACAGCGCGAGCTCCTGCGTCACCGGGGCGAGCAGGGACAGCACGCTTTCGCGCAGGCCGCGCTCGACGTGATACTCCTTCGCGAAGCCAAAACCGCCGTGCGTGCGGACCGCGCGCAATGCCGTCTCATAGCCGGCCTCCGCGGCCAGATACTTGGCCGCGGTGGCCTCGACCCCGCACGGCTTGCCGGCGTCGTAGAGCGCAGCGGCCTTCCACATCAGGAGTTCGGCGGATTGCAGGCGCATCCAGCATTCCGCGAGCGGATGCTGGATCGCCTGGTTCTTGCCGATCGGCCAGCCGAACACGACGCGTTCCTTCGCATAGGCCGCCGCGCGCTCCAGCGCCGTTTCGCCCGCACCGAGCGCCGATGCCGCGACGAGAATCCGCTCGGGGTTCAGCCCGTGAAGCAAGTACTTGAAGCCCTGGCCTTCCTCGCCGACGCGATCCCCGACGGGAATCTCCAGCCCGTCGATGAACAGTTCGTTCGAGTCCACGGCCTTGCGCGCCATCTTCTCGATTTCGCTGATGCGTACGTGCGAGCGGTCGAGATCCGTATAGAACAGCGTCACGCCATCCATTGGACGCGCGCAGTCCTCGATCGGCGTCGTGCGCGCCACCAGCAGGATCTTGTTGGCGTGCTGCGCGGTCGAGGTCCAGACCTTCTGGCCATTGACGATGTAGCGGTCGCCGTCGCGGCGGGCGAACGTCCTGACGCGCGTGGTGTCGGATCCGACGCTGGGCTCGGTCACGCCGAAGCAGGCGCGATCGGTGCCGGCGATCAGCGGCGGCAGCATGCGCCGCTTCTGCTCGTCGGTGCCGAACACGACCACCGGCTGCGGGCCGAACAGGTTCAGGTGCACCGACGACACCGCCGCCGAGCCGAGCTTGCCGATGGTCCGCATCACCGTCGCTGCCGCCGAGATCCCAAGGCCGGCACCGCCGTGCGCCTTGGGCATGGTTACGCCGAACCAGCCGCCGCTCGCGACCGCGTCGCAGAACTCGCTCGGCCAGCGCCCGTCGCGGTCGCGTTCGAGCCAGTAGTCGGGGCCGAAGTCCGCGCAGAGGGCTTCGACGGCATCGCGGATCGCGAGCTGGTCGCCGGAAAAGTCGAAGTTCATGCCGAAAGTTCCTGCAGCAGGCTTTCGGGGACATCCACCGGAAGGTCGAGCAGCATCTGCGCCATGCCCTTGCCAAGCGAATCGTTGCGCAACGACGCCATGCCGCCGCCGCCGAGCGCCTGCTCGCACACCAGGTTGATGGCATGGATGCCGGGCAGCTCGTAACGCTTGACCTGCCCCTGCACCAGGTGGCCGAGGTACGTCTTCACACGCTCGGGCGTGACCTGCTCTTGCAGCACGGGCAGCAGCGCCGGATGGCGCGCGATCAGGCCGATGTTGGACGTGTCGCCCTTGTCGCCACTGCGCCCGAGCGCGATCCTCACGAGCGGCACGGTCTTGCGCGGACCGGCGGGAAGCGCGAGCTCTTCGCTCGCAAGCGGCTCTGGCGCGGCTCGGGGCCGCGCTGGCGGCAATGCCACCATGGCGGTCGTGCCGTCTATCGTCACGGTGGGCGTGACCTGTTCCTTGGGAATGAGCCAGGCGACCTGCCGCAATACCGGCGACACCGAGGGACGGCCGCCCGTACCGGTGGTACCCGGCGACCATGATGTACCGGGAGCGGCGAACTCGCGGCTGAACATCTCCAGTGCGCGCCGTTCCGCATGGGTGGCCGTCAGGCGCAGCACCACTTCGCGCGTCGGCAGTGTCCGCGCATGCGGGCCATAAGCGGACTCGGTGCCCAGCAGCTCGATCCTCGTGGCGAGGAAGTGCTCGAACCCGTGCTCGCGCAGCAACCGCTGTCCACGTTCGAGCAGCGCCTCGCCGGTTCGCTTCGCCTTGGCAGGGGCATCGATCCCCACAATGGTGAGCTGCCCCGACAGCCTGAAGCCTGCGTGTGCGGTGGCGCTGACCTTGTACGTATGCGTTGGCGGTCGGCCGCGTGCGCCCGTCACACGTACACGATGCTGCCCCACCTGCTCCAGGTGCACCGCACGGAAGTCGCACGTGACGTCCGGCAGGAGGTAGTTGGCGGGATCGCCGATCTCGTACAGCAGCTGCTCGCCAAGCGTTCCCGGCGTGACGAGCCCGCCCGTGCCCGGCGGCTTGGTGACGATGAAGTCGCCGCCTGCGCTGCACTCGACAATGGGATACCCGATGTCGGCCCAATCCGGCACGCGCTCCCAGTCGGTGTGCAAGCCGCCGGTGGCCTGGCAGCCGCATTCGATCAAGTGGCCGGCGAGACTGCCGGCGGCAAGGCGGTCGAAGTCGTCGGACGTCCAGGCGAATTCGTGCATCAACACCCCGAGGGTGACCGCGCTGTCGACGCAGCGCCCGGTGATCACGATGTCGGCTCCCGCTTCGAGCGCGCGTGCGATCGGAAGCGCGCCCAAGTAGGCGTTCGCCGTGACGAGGCGCCTCGGCAACGGCTCGCCATTGGACATGTCGACCGCCCCCTCCTGGCGCATCGCATCAGCCAACGGGAGCACGTCATCTCCTTCCACGACCGCAACGCGCACTTGCACGCCGAGCTCATTGGCCAATGCCTGCACCGCCGCGGCGCAGCCCTGCGGGTTCACGCCGCCTGCGTTGCTGACGATTCGGATGCGCCGCTCGACGGCCTGCTTCAGCACCGAGCGCAGCGCCACCGTCACGAAGTCCGTGGCGTAGCCTTCTTCCGGCTTCTTCATGCGCGCGCCGGCGAGGATCGACATCGTCAGCTCTGCGAGATAGTCGAACACCAGGTAGTCGATGCCGCCGTCACGCACCAGTTGCTCCGGCCCCAGGCGGCTGTCGCCCCAGAAGCCCGAGGCGCCGCCGATGCGCACCAGCTTGCCCGATCCCGCCGCGTTCACTTGCCAGTCCATTGCGGCCTCCTCTTCTCCTTGAATGCCGCGATGCCCTCGCGCGCATCCTGCGTCATCGCCAGCAACCCGATCTGCCCTTCGCCGAACGACATGGCCTCCTCGAAGGACATCGAGCCCATCGCCTTCATCGCATACAGGCCGCGCCGTAGCGCCGTGGGCGAGTTGGATAGCAGCCGGGACAGCAGGCGCTCCAGCGCCCCATCGAGATCGTCCGCCACCTCGTTGACCAGGCCGATTTCGCGTGCCCGCGCGGCATCGACCGGGTCGCCGGTCAGGCACAGCTGCGCCAGGCAACGCTGGGGGACCTGCGACTGCAGAACGGCCAGCACCTGCATCGGGAACACGCCGACCTTGGCCTCCGGCAGGCCGAAGATCGCGCGCGGCGCCGCGAGGGCGAGATCGCACATCGCGAGCAGGCCCATGCCGCCGGCCATGCAGGCGCCGTTGACCCGCGCGACGAGCGGCACGGCAAGCGTGCGCGCCGTACGCAGCAGGTCCGCATAGGCGATGGTCGGCGTCGCGAAATCGAATGCGAAGGCATCCGCGCCCAGGTCGGCGCCGGCGCAGAACGCTTCCTCGCCTGCGCCGGTGAGCACCACGGCGCGGACCGTCGGGTCGGCCTTCACGCGATGCAGGGCATCCTGCAACGCGGCGATCACTTCCGCATTGAGCGCATTCCGGCGCTCGGGGCGGTCGATGGTCAGCACCAGCCGGCCGTCTTGCCGGCCCTCCTTGACGAACGTCGTCATGCCTCGACTCCCATTTCGCTCGCCGCCGTCGCCACTTGCGTCACGCCGGTCTCGACCATCTCTTGAATCTGCTGCGGCGAGTAGCCGGCCTCGGCCAGGACCTGCGCGCTGTGCTCGCCCACGAGCGGCGGCGGCCGCAGCGGCGGCAGCGGCGTCTGCGGCCACTCGCTCGGCACTGCCATGGTCCGCAGCGTGCCCTCGGTCGGATGCTCGTACTGCTGGAAGAACCCGATGTCCTGCAGGTGCGGGTCGTCCAGCAGCGACTCGAAGGTATGCGCCGGCAGCACGGGGATGCCGAGCGGCTCCAGCAGTTCGCGCCATTCCTGAGTGGATTTCGTGGCGAGCTTGTCGGCGAGGATCTCGTAGAGCGCTTCGACATGCTGCGTGCGCGATTCGCCGTCGGCGAAGCGCGGGTCGCTCTCGAACCGCTCGGCCTCGCCGACCGCGCGCATGAAGGCCTTCCACTGCTCGTCGGTGTAGACGACGAGGCACACCAGGCCGTCCTTCGTGGCGTACGGCCGCCGCTGCGGGTTGAGCAGCCGCGGATAGCCGAAGCCGCCGCGCGGCGGGATGAACGTATGGCCGTACAGATGATCTCCCAGCATCATCTGCGCGGTCGTCTCGAACATCGGCACGTCGACCGCCTGCCCGCGGCCCGTGCGTTCGCGCGCGAGCAGCGCCGCGCAGATCACGCCGAACGCGTACAGGCCCGTAGCCCGGTCCGAGAGGTTGAGCGGGGCGTAGCGCGGCACGTCGGATCCCGCCCGCACGCTGGCCTCGGGGATCGCGACTGCCGCCTGGATCAGGTCGTCGAAGGCGCGCAACGCTGCATAACGGCCGCGCTGGCTGAAGCCAAAGGTGCCGACGTAGACGATGCGCGGGTTGACCTGCCGCACCGCCTCGTAGTCCAGCCCTAGGCGCTTCATCGCCTGCGGCCGCACGTTGTAGACCAGCGCGTCGGCCGTCTGCGCGAGCTTCAGTGCCGCTTCCTTGCCTTCAGGGCGCTTCAGGTCGAGCACGATGCTGCGCTTGTTGCGGTTCAGGTTGAGGAACAGCGGGCCGGCGCCCGCGCGCCCGCCGGGACCGGTGGCGCGCAGCATGTCGCCGCCGGGAGGCTCCACCTTGATCACATCGGCACCGAGGTCCGCCAGCATCTGGGTCGCCGAAGGACCCATGACGACTTCGGTGATGTCGATGATGCGCAGGCCTGCGAGAGGCCCGGCTTGATTCGAGTCGTCTTTCATGCGGCCTCTGCTCCTCTTTGCGGTCAGGAACCGTTCACGTCCGCGCCGTTGCCGCGGATGTAACCGACCGGGCCGATCCCCTGCGCCGTCGCCATGGCTTCGGTCAGATGCTGAACCAGGACCGCGTCAGTGAGCGAGTGGAACGTGCCGTCGTCGTTGAAGCTGACCTGCGCGCCTTCGAGCCAGGCGATGACCACCGTGTCCTCGGTGTTGTCCTCCGGGCAGTAGAAGGTGTGCACCGAGCCGACCGGCTCGTACAGGTACGAGCCCGCCGTTTGCGGCTGGTCGGGGTACTCGCGGTAGCACCAGCGGCCCGAGAGCGTGTACACCTGCGCCGCGCCCGTGTGGTAGTGCAGCGGCAGGGCGCAACCGGGGGCACAAACGGCCATGAAGACCCACTCTCCGCGCTCCGGGTCCAGGCGCAGCGGCTTGATGTGGATGCCGGGGACACCGAGGATGTCCTTGAACAGCGGGATCTGCTCGATGTTGACCGTCAGCAGCCTGTCCTGCGGCATGGCAGGCAGCGGCAGCGGGGCGCCGGTGATGGTGGTGAGTTGGGTGGGCAGTCGTGCGGTCATGGGGGTTCCTTTCAGAGTGGATGCGAGGACGGAAGCCGTCCCTTGATGAAGAAGCCGGACGCCCGCCGGCCCGTCGGGCAGCGCAGGGCCACGCCGGCCCCGCTTGGGAGAAACAGGAAGTCGCCCGCCGCGAGCTGGAAGTCCTGCTCGCCGGCGCGCGCATCGACGTGTCCGTCTTCGAGGTAGAGCACCTGCTCGGCGTCCGGCCTCGGGGCGCACGACAGCGCGCTGCCGTCGGCCATGCGCAGGGCCTCGATCTCGACCCACTGCGCGCCGACGGTGTCGCGGTCGATGAGGGCACCGGTGGCTGCGATGGCGTCGTCGGCGGCCAGCACGCGGACTTTGCCGCGCGGCGAGACCGCGGGGTCGGGTTCGGTGATCGTTTGCGCCGGGTTCTCGCCGTATGGCGGCGCATAGACGACCAGCACCCGCCCGGGCTGGTCGCTGGTCACGCGAAACGAATGGAACGCGCCTGCCGGCACATAGCTCCAGCTGCCGGGGGCCAACGCTTCGACTCGGCCCTCGGCTTGCGACTCGCCGGTGCCTTCCATCATGTAGGCGCATTGCTCCAGGTACGGATGGGCGTGCGGCTTCGCGCCGTGCGACTTCACGATCGTGCCGATCAGCACTTCGAGCGCCGTCGCGCCGACGGTCTCGGGGCAGATCACGCGCACGTTGGAGGTGCCGGTGTGGTTGGCCGGCGAATAGGCGGCCAGGTCGGCTGCCCTGACCAGGGTGGGGACAGTCTTCATCTTTATTGCGTTCATTCCGGTTGAATCCCTGCAGTCTTGACGGCGGCGGCCCACTTCGCCATTTCGGATGCGACGAATGCGCGCAGCTCCTCGGGTGTCGATCCGCGGCTGCGGCCGCCGGTCCTGGAAAACTCCTGGCGCACCACGGGGTCGGCCATGGCCGCGCGCAGCAGTTCGCTCAGCTTGGCGACCGTGTCCTTCGGCGTCTTCGCGGGAACGAAGACCGCGGACCACACTGTCACCTCGAAGTCCTTCAAGCCGGCTTCCTTCAAGGTGGGAACGTCGCGCAGCAGCAGCTCGCGATCGGCGCTCGAGGTAGCCAGCGCGCGGAGCTTGCCGCTCATCACGAGCGGCAGCGCCGGGCCGATGTCGCAGAACATGAAGTCGATCTGGCCACCTATGAGGTCGGTCAGGGCCTGTGGCGTCCCCTTGTAGGGCACGCCAAGCAGGTCGGCGCCCGTGGCCGTCTTGAGCAGTTCGCCCGCAATGCGGCTCGAGGAGTTGCCGTAGGCGAAGCTCATCGGCTTGCGGTCGGCCCGCAGGTGCGCGAGGAGCCCGCGGATGTCGCGGTGAGGACTCTCAGCCGGCACCAGTAGCAGCAGCCCGATGCTGCCGATCGTGCTGACCGGCTCGAAGTCCTTGACCGGGTCGTAGGGCAGCTTCTTGAACATCGCCGGGTTGGCAGCATGCGTGGTGTTAGTCGTCAAGAGCACCGTGTACCCGTCCGGTTCGGCCGCGGCCGCCGCCTGCGCCGCGATAAACCCGGAAGCGCCAGGGCGGTTGTCGACGATGACGGGCTGCCCGGTCTTGGCGGTGAGCCATTGGCCGAGCACGCGGGCCCCCGCGTCTGTGCCGCTGCCGGCCGGGAATGGCACGATGAATCTGACCGGCTTGGCCGGGTAAGGCGCGTCAGCCGCCATCACCTGCAGGGGGAACAGGACGGCCGCCAGCATGACGATCGATTTCCACATGGTGCGTCTCCAGACCTAAATGTCTAATGTTAGAAGTTTAGGAGTTATGAGTCCGGCTCGTGCTCAGGATTTACCCTTGTACTCAGAACCGGGGGGACTTCAGGCGGGGTTGCGGCCGCCGAGCGGGCGCCGCGCCGGCTCGGTGATGCCCGGCACCGCCTTCAAGGCGGACGCGGGCACGTCAATTTCTGAGACGAAACGGTCGCCGCGATACCATGTCATGCCCGCGTACAGCACCGCCCCCTTGGCATCGAGGAGGCACCGCGACATCTTCGCCACGGGCGAGGCGAACGGGATCTTCAGCATGTCGCACACCGGGTAGTCCCCCGGCATCACGGTCATGCGCTGCCGCGCACGCTTGCAGCGGGGGCCGAGCTCGTCGAGCACCGCAGCGAGCAGCTTGCGCTTGCGGGCGACATCCCTGGGCAGGGCATCGTAGATGGCCGCCGGCACGTAGATCTCGGCATAGCAGAACGGCTCGCCGGAATAGGTGTGCAGTTTGCGCACGCAGACGTTGTCCTGGGCCGGCCGGTCCTCAGCCCCGAGCAACTCGGCCGGCACCTGCACACTGCGGCGAATCTCGAGGATTTGGAAGGCCAGCGCTTCCGGTTCGGCGAACGGATCGTTGATGGCCAGCTCGATGTCGCCAGTGACAGCCGGCAGTGCTGCGACGTGGGTGCCGACGCCGCGCTGGCTGCGGATCAGTCCCTCCCGCGACAGCAACTCGTAGGCCTGCCGCACGCTGACGACAGCCACCCCCAGGTCAGCCGCGAGCTGCGTGATCGGCGGAAGCTGCGAACCGAGCGCGTACTCGGCTTTTGCGATGCGGTGCCTCAGAAGCGATGCCAGCCGCTGGTACTGCGCGACGCCGCGCTCGGTGCCGAACTCCTGCGCTGGGGTCCCGCTGATTCGATCGTGTTTCATTCTAAATGCCTAACTTTGCAATTATGCATCGGCATGCGGCCGCGAGACGCCGCCCGCGCTCCAGGGGTTCCGGCACTGGCAGCTCCATTGTTGCGATGCGAACGGCTTCCTTCCCTTCGACGCCCAGGGCTCGCAGGGCGCTGGCGACCGACTGCTCCGCGAAGTCCTTCGGCGAGCGCATGGGCAGCATCGCGTGCACGCTCCCCAGGACCGCCATGAAAACGAGAACCCGGCCACCTCGCCGTTCGTCGTGGCAAGACGGATGGTCAGCCTCATGCCGGTCGAGACCTGGTCATCGCATTGTCTCAACCGCACAACGAAGAACCGAATTCAGGGGTCGATATTGCATAGATTTGGATCGATCTTGCATGAACTTCCCCGCCTCGGAAATCCGACCAAGATGCAATAGCGACAACTTCCCAAAAGGAGGTTGGCCCGGGGGTCCCGTAGGAGCACCAAGTTCCAGTCACGGTAAGCCATCCGAGCCCTATGTTCAACCTTGGAAAAATTGCAATGAAGAAATCTCTAGTCGCCCTGGCTGCTCTGGCTGTTGCCGGCGTTGCCTCGGCCCAGTCATCGGTCACCCTGTTTGGAATCGTTGACACGACCATCAGCAGCTTTTCGAACAAGTCAGAAGGCGCTCTGGGCCAAAACGTCACAACCAGCCAAACGGTGATGCGTAGCGGGGGCTACAACTCCAGCCGTCTGGGGTTCCGTGGTACGGAAGACCTCGGTGGAGGTCTGGCCGTCGGCTTCTGGCTCGAAAGCGCTCTGAACAGCGACGACGGCACCGGTGCCGCAACCGGCGGCGGCATCAACTGGCAGCGTCGTTCGACCGTGAGCCTCTCCGGTGCTTTCGGTGAACTGCGCCTCGGCCGTGACTTCACCCCGACCTACTGGAACGACACCGTGTTCGATCCGTTCGGCACCAACGGTGTGGGTACCAACCTGATTTCGACGGCCAACGGCTACAACAACCCCGGCAGCACGATCTCGCAAGGCGGCTTCACGGCGAACAATCAATACATCCGCGCCAGCAACTCGGTCGGCTACTTCCTGCCGCCGAACCTCGGCGGCTTCTATGGTCAATTCATGTATGCGTTCAATGAGCAGATCAGCTACGACCCGGGCACCCTGACGCCTCCTGGCGCGGCCGCGATCGTTGCCAATCCGGCACTCGCAACCGTCGGAAACAACGCACGCGCCGGCCGCTATGTCGGTGGTCGCGTCGGCTACGCCACCGGCCCGCTGGATGTCGCCCTTTCCTACGGTCAAAGCACTGTCGCTTCGAACTACTACGCCGGCACGACCAACAACCTGGACTCGTTCAGCGTCGGCGCTTCGTACGACCTCGGCGTAGTCAAACTCTTCGGCGAGTACGCGGATTCCAAGCTGAAGCAGGATTCGTCGACGCAGTTCGTCGCCACCGCAACCAACCCGTACGGCTTCCGTGACCCCAGCTTTAACGGCTGGCTGGTCGGCGCGACCATGCCTGTCGGCCCTGGGATGATCCGTGTTGCGTACTCGGCAGTGGACTACAAGAACACCGGCGCGTACATCGGCCAGGTGTACGGCTTCCGTCCGGACCCGAAGGCAGACAAGTTCGCCCTGGGCTATGTGTACAACCTGTCGAAGCGCACGGCGCTGTATGCGACTGCGGCACGCATCAGCAACAAGAACGGGGCGGACCTGAGCGTGGGTGGACCGGCTTTCTACACGACAACCAATGCTCAGACTGGCACGCTGACTCCGAAGAGCTCGACCGGCTACGACTTCGGTATCCGTCACGCTTTCTGATCTGACGACGGCACAAATCGGATTCACTAGGTACTAGGTAGATCCTGAAGGCCACCCGGCAACAGTCGGGTGGCCTGCTTCACCTCGTCGGCTAAGCCTTCACGCCTCAACATTTACGAAACGCCGCCGCCTGTCTGCGAACGTTAAAGCTCCGTCCCTTCGACAGGGTGCGCGGAAGATCTATTCGTCAGGGCGAAAGCAAGGGAAATTCTCAAATGCAGAACAGCATCCCACCCAGACTCAATGCAGAAAAGATGATCGTGATCTTGCCCCCGAAAAACGTACTCCATAGCTGATGGTCAAATTCAGTGATTGGAGAGAAGAGAAATGAGCAAGAGAAAAGACGGGCAACCGCGTGGCAGGTACACGCTCGAATTCAAGCTGGAGGCGGTGCGACTGGTCAAAGGCGGCCAAGCGGCGTCGGTGACGGCCAAGGTGCTGGGCATGCCGAAGCAGACGCTGGACAACTGGGTGCGGCTCAGCG
>NZ_JBFUCJ010000161.1:0-11613 GCF_056405295.1 Variovorax sp. P1_H2
TGTTTGTCCCCTCCAGGCCGGTCAGTCCGCGATTGCAGACGCGTCCGTCGTCTTTTGCTGCAACGGCAGCGCTTCCGCTGCGGGAAAATTGAGCTCGATCGTGACGCCGGAGGGATCCTCGACGAACACCTGATGCAGTCCGAGGCTCGGCACCGTGCGCTCGCGGAAAGCCAGGCTCGCGGCACGCAGGCGCTCATGCATGCCGATCAGGTCCGTCGCCAGGAACGCAAGGTGATCGACGGCGGCGCTGCCGTGCAGGCCTTCTTCAGCTTTTTCACCGAGGTAGTCGACCAAACCCTGGGGATCGTGGCGATCGATCCCGATCAGGTGGACCACGCCGTAGTCGGCCTCGTCGCCGCCGCGGTAAAGCCACGCTCCCGGGAACTTGAAGGGCGGCCTGAAGCCTTCCTTGAATCCAAGGACATCCGTGTAGAACTTGCGGGACGCGTCCAGCGTCGTCGTACGGACGGAAAAATGCGCCAGCCTGGTGATCGCCATGCAGCTTCCCTGGTCTATAAATTATCAATAGATAAATAATAGACCACTCCGGGCAAAGCTGCAGATGCCCCTCGCTGCACGGCATCTCGCCGCTCAGCGGTGGCGCTGTGCCCTCAGCACGACAGGAACGCCGGCAATGAAGGCGTCGACACGCATGTCGATCAACCGATCGAGATTCTTCGGCGTCGGCAATTCGTAGACCCACTTGCGCACGCCAATGTAGAAGACGCTGGAGTGCATGGCCCAGATCAACTCGACTTCCTCATCTTCCTCCTGCGCATCGCGCGGTTCGGGGATCTTGTAGCTGTGACGCAATTCGCGGGCGATGACCATGAAGTGGCGCTCGCGCAGGCGGGCCAGGTATTTTTGATTGATGCCGCCTCGACTCAGGCCGGCATAGATGAAGATTCGCACCCACTCGCCCCGAAGAACGAAGCGCGCGTAGTCCTTCAGGTAGCGTTTCAGCCGATCCGCGAGCGGCACCGACCTGTCCGCCAGCCATTCTTCCCACTCGGGATTCCAGCGGCGAGTGAAAACGTCCTCGTACACCTTGTCGATCAACGCCTCCTTGGTCGGGAAGTAGCGATAGAGCAGCGGCTGGGTGATCCCGAGTTCACGTGCCAGTTCGCGCGTGCCGGCGTCGAAGCCCCTGCGGGCAAAAAAGGCCGTGGCCGCCTGGAGGATCTGGTGCTCCCGATCTTCCGGCGCCAGACGCCGGCGCGGAGGCGGGGCGTCGAGGGCCGCG
The DNA here is from genome assembly GCF_056405295.1 of Variovorax sp. P1_H2. Taxonomy (NCBI): domain Bacteria; kingdom Pseudomonadati; phylum Pseudomonadota; class Betaproteobacteria; order Burkholderiales; family Comamonadaceae; genus Variovorax; species Variovorax sp. P1_H2. Next base: position 1,244 of record NZ_JBFUCJ010000161.1, read on the forward strand.
GACACGGAGAGAGGGGCTGGAGACTTCTTGTGGGTCATGCGCCGTGGGATTCTGCCAATTTAGTGATCATCTGAACCCTCTTGTAATGCAGATCAAATTCATGAACCGGCGAGCGGCGGGCTTTGTACGCCAGGAATCCCGTCAAGGAAAAGCCCATGCCGACCTGGCCCTGGTCCGAAGCGTTGATGCGACTGTAATGGTCGCCGGCCTGGATCAATTGAACACGCGCCGGTCGATCGACACAAGGGCGCTGTTTCGGTCGCGTTCCAACGCGATCTCGGACATGAAGTCTTCGACGCCACCGCCGGCCGGCAGGTTGTTCGCCTCCTGCAGCCGTGCCCGCAGGGTCGGTTCGATCAGCAGGCGGTTGATCTCGGCATTGAGCCGATACACGACGCGAAGTGGTGTGCGCGCTGGCACGAAGATGCCGAACAACGAATCGCGGTTGGCCGGCGCGAAGCCCAGTTCGGCCAAGGTAGGCACCTGGGGTAGTGCGGGCAGCCGAACCGGGGCGCCCACTGCGAGCGCTCGCAGGCGACCGTCGGCAATATGGCGCAGCTGCTGTGCAGCCACGTTGGTCGACAGAAGCTCGAACTGGCCGCTCAGCGCATCGTTGAGTTGCGGCCCGCCTCCCTGATACGGAATGTGCGTGATATCCACGCCACCGAGCACACGCACCTGCACGAGCACCAGGTGGCCGGTTGTCGCAACGCCCGAACTGGCCCATCTCAGCGCGCCGGGCCGGGCGCGCGCCAGCGTCACCACGTCCTCGAAACGCCGCCCCTCGAAGGCCGGCGTGCCCACCACCAGCACCGGCGTGCGCATCACGCTGACCACCGGCAGCACCGCATGCAGCGGGTCGCGGGCCCCATGCGCAATCAAGGGGTGAAGCGTCAAGGGGCTGATCGCCGAGAAGGCCAGGGTGTGGCCATCGGGCTCGGCACGCGCGAGCGCTTCGATGCCCACACTGCCGCCCGCGCCAGGCCGGTGCTCCACCAGCACCGGTACGCCGAGCGCACGCGCCAGCGGCTCAGCCAGCGCTCGTGCCATGGCATCGCTCACGCCGCCGGGCGGATAGACCAAGATCAGCCGCAGCGGCCGGGTCGGCCACGCGCGCTCGCGCGATGGTGGCCTGGACTCGGCGTGGACGCACGCGAAACCGGCCAGCGCCGCAGCGCCCAGCCCCTGGGTCAAGAGTTCGCGCCGTCGCAGCGTCATGCGACCGAGCGCGCACGCAACAGCGCGACGAATCGTTGTGCGGGCAGACTGTCTTCGCTCTCGCGCCACACCAGCGTGAGCGGTGCATCCAATGCGTCGCAACCGGCCAGCGGGGCGTAGGTGATCGCGTGCGAGTGCACGCCGGCCATCGAGGCCGGCACCACCGACACGCCCACCCCGGCCGCCACCAGATTGAGGTTGGTCATCATGCGATCCACCTCGGCCACCACGCGCGGCAACAGGCCCTGGGCGTGGCAGAGCGCGAGAAGGTCGGCGTACAGGCCGGGCGCGCCCGGCCGTCGCACCAGGATGATGCTGTGCTCGCACAGCTGTGCGGACCGCCTCCGGCGCCAAGTGCGGATCGATACCTTCGAGGAGATCGCTCGGCGTGCGAGCACACGCATGTGCCACGCGTGGTTCGGGGCGTCCGGCGGACAACTGATCGTCAACCCGGGCAGTGTCGGACTGCTTCAGTACCGTACGATCAGCGAGAAATGGCAGCGCTGGCTTTGGCTCGCGGGCGCCCCGACGGGTCCGGTGCGCTGTCTATCGGGCGCCTGCCGCCAGAGGAATAGAGGCGCAGATGGCGCCAGCCACGCTCGGCGGCGAAGGCACTCATGCGCTCGACCGGCAACCCGGCATCACGACGAAGGCCACGCGCTGCAGGATGTCCGGCATCTCGCCGTCGAGGGCGGCGGACTGCCTGTGAAAGGCGGGTTAGCAGCGCCCCTTCTTCGCCTGCCCCGGCGGGCAGTGGTAGCCATCGTCGTCTTGATCGTGGCCATGGCCGTGCTTGCCCTGCTTCGGCGGCTTGCCGGGCTTCCACTGGTCGTCGACCCAGCGCCATCCGCCGCTCGCCTGCACCCAGCGGCCCGGCGCATAGACGTAGTCGGGCCGATCCTGCTGCCAGCGCCCGGCCTGCCAGACGTAGTCCCGGTCGTTCCAGACCCAGCGCCCCGGCACCCACACCTGGCCCGGGCGCGGTCCGGGCATGACTTCGTAGCGCGGAGGCGGCGGCGCCACCTGCACCAGGCCAGGCACGTTGATGTTGATGTTGACCTGCCCGAAGGCCGGAAGCGTGGCCGCCGCGGCAAGGGCGGCGAAGGCGAAGGTGGCAATGCGCAAAGGAAGCTCCATTCAACTCGTGGCGGCCCATTCTAAAGACCGAACTGTGTCGAACTGCAAGGCTGCCGGCCCTGTCGGCGTAGGCGCCCGCCTGCACCTCGAAGGCCTACGGGCCCTCGGCCGATCCGCTTCGCCGCAGCGCCACCATCGTGATGTCGTCCGAGGCTTCCGCACCCTCGCTGAACGCGTCGAGCGCCGCCTCGATCCGCTGCAGCAGACCTTCGGACGAGCCCTGGAGGTCGCGCAGGGACTCCAGCAGCCGCGACTCCCCGAACGCGCCTTCGGCGCCGGCCGCCTCCACCACGCCGTCGGTGTAGCCCAGCAGCAGGTCGCCGACACTCAACTGCGTGACGCCCACGGTAAAGCGCTGTTCGGCCAGCAGTCCCAGGGCCGGGCCGGTCAGGCCGAGCCGCCGCCTGCTTCCCCCGGCGCCGGCGATCAGCGGCGGATCGTGGCCCGCGTTGACATAGAGCAAGGCGCCCGTCCCGGCGTCGAGAATCCCCAGGAAGGCGGTGGCGAACATGTTCGCGCGGCCATGGACGCGCGCGATGTAGTCGTTGGTGAGCGTGGCGGTGGCGAGCAGGACCGCGGCCGCATCGGTGCCCTCCGGAAAGCGCTGGCTCGCGGTGGCCCGGATCAGGGTCCGGAACAGCGCCATGTACAGCGCCGCGCCGACGCCCTTGTCGCAGACATCGGCGACGACGATGAAGATGCCGCCGGACGGGATGGCGAAGAGGTCGTAGAAATCGCCCGCCACCTGGCGCGCCGGCCGGAAGCGCACCGCGATGTCCCAGCCCGCCATCGCAGGAAGCGCCTCGGGCAGGAAGCCGGCCTGGATCGCGCGGCCGATCTCGAACTCGCGTTCCATGCTCTGCAGATGCCGCATCTCGCCGTCGTGCATCCGCTTCTTGAGCAGGCAGGYCTCGACGCGGGCCTGCAGGATCAGCGGATTGAAGGGCTTGGTAAGGTAGTCGTCGGCGCCGAGTGCCAGGCACTTGACGACACTCTCGGTCTCGCCGAGGGCGGAAATCATGATCACCGGGATATGCCGCAGCGCCGGGTCCTCCTTCAGCCGCGCCAGCACCTCGTAGCCATCGATGCCGGGCATCATGACGTCGAGCAGGATCAGGTCGAAGTTCTGGACCTTGAGCCGCGCCAGGGCGCGTTCGCCGCTGTCCACCACCTCGACGGCATGGCCGCTGCGCTGCAGGCGGCGCGACAGCACGTCGCGGTTCATCTCGTTGTCGTCGACCACCAGGGCGCGAGCCGGCGTGACAGCGGTGGCGTTCACGACGCCCTCCCCGGCGGGCTGTCGATGGCGGTCATTCCTGCGGCGAGCAGCCGCCGCAGGTACGGGATCTCGCGCTCGGCCGCGCGTTCGCCGAGGCCCATGATGTAGGGCAGCTCGCTGAGGTCGCGCAGCCCGATGCGGCGCTCGAACACCGGCAGGATCGGGATCACCTCCGCATGGTGCGTGAGGCTGTAGAGCGCGTACTGCGAGCGGATGAAGTGGTTGACCGAGATCGAGATGGCGCGGCGCGCCAGTTGCATCGCCGACTGCACCGCGCCGTCGACCGGCTCCTCGAAGCCCATCGCGATCACGATGTCGCAGCCCTCGCGCGTCGCCACGTCCACCGGCACCGGATTCGACGCGCCGCCGTCGAACAGCAGCCGGCCGTCCACCGGCCAGGGCGGCAGCACCAGCGGGATCGCGATGCTGGCGCGGATCGCGTCGGCCAGCTTGCCCTGGGACATCACCACCTTCTCGCCGCTGTTGTAGTCGGTGGCCGCAAGGTGGAGCGGGATATGGGTGTCGGCAAAGGTCAGCTGCCGCGTGAAGCCCTTGATCGCCTCGTTGACCTTCTGGTCGTCGAGCAGGCCGAAGCGGTGGCCGAAGCCGAACAGGCGCGGGAACAACGCGCTCAGCATGGTGCGGTAGCCGATCCGCCCGAAGGTGCCGCTCCAGCCGCGCGCGAAGCGCTCTGCGACCTCGTCCATGTCGTCGGCACCGAGCGCGATCGCGGTGGCGAAGAAGCTGCCGCCGCTGCACCCGATCGCCATGTCGATGCCGATGCGCTCGCGCTGCAGCACCTTGAGCACGCCGAGCGCGGCGGCGCACTTGAGGCCGCCCGATCCGATCACCACCGCCACCCTCGGCTTCCTGCGTTCCGGCAATCCCGGGTGCCCCTGCTTCATGCGTGTTCAGCCGGCTCGGGACTCTGCCGCATCAGTTCGCGCAGGTAGGGCAGCTGCTCCTCGGCGGCGCGCTCGCCGGCTTCGATGATGTAGGGGATCTTGTCGGTATCGAACAGGCGCACGCGCTGCTCGAAGCGGGGGATGATCGGGATGATCTCGCTGTGGTGCGCCAGGCTGTGGAAGGCGTAATTCGACTTGAACAGGTTGTTGGACATGATCGCGCTGAGCTGGAAGGCGAAGCGCCCGGCCGAGCGGATGCTGGTCTGGTACGGGCTTTCGAATCCGGCCGCCACGATCACGTTGGCGCCCTGCCGGATGGCGACGCCGATCGGCATCGGGTCGGACAGGAAGCCGTCGATCAGCAGCTTGTCGCCGATGCGCCAGGGCGAGAAGGCGAAGGGCAGCGCGATGCTGGCGCGCACCGCGTCCACCACACGCCCCGAGGACAGCACCACCTGCTCGCCGTTGGCGAGGTCGGTGGCCGCGATGTGCAGCGGTGTCGGCAGGTCCTCGATGCGGAGGTCGCCGAAGGCGCTTTGCAGCCGCTGCAGGATCACGCGGTCGTCGCGCAGCCCGTAGGTCGCCTTGTCGAAACGCAGCCAGCGCGGCGCCACGGTCTGCAGCAGCGCGCGCGTGTTGCGCTTGTTCGCCACTTCCTTGGTCCACAGCTTGCGGGTCATCTCGGCCGCCAGGGCGGCGTCGTGCCCGGCCGCCATCACCGCCGCGTAGATCGCCCCGGCGCTGCAGCCGACCACCATGTCGAGTTCGAAGCCTTCGCGCTTGAGCACGCTCTGGATGCCGATGGCGGCCGCGCACTTGACGCTGCCCGAGCCGATGACCAGCGCGATCCGTTTGCGCCCGGGTGCCTCAGATGGGTTCATCGAATCGCTCCACAACGCGTCGCTCGATTCGCGCCGCACGAATTCGCGGGGCCCAAGCCAGAAACACCGCGGAACCGGCTTCGCCGGGCCGCTGGTGTTGCCCCCTTGAGGTGGGAGGCGGCTACACGAAGTGAGCAAGCAACGGGGGTGGTCCTCATTGCACTTCGGCGTCGAAGCTCGCGACAGCCGTTCCGACGTCGCCGTAGAGCTTCAGGATGCTGGTGAAGCCCGACAGTTCCAGCACCCGCAACACGGCCGGCTGGACACCCGCGAGCCGGAAGTCGCCGCCCTGGCGGCGCGCGTCCTTCAGCGTCGCGAGCAGCGCCCGCAAGCCGGCGCTGCTGGTGTAGACCACGGCGCTGAAATCCGCCACCAGGCGCACCTGGTTTTCGCTGACCGCCTTGCCGAGTGCCTGCATGAGGTGCTCGGCGGTGAGGCTGTCGACGCTGCCGCTGATGGCCGCGACCGTGACGTCGCCGGGGATGATGTCGATCTGCATGGGGAACTCCTCTGATCTGKATTAGGGGTGGATCTGCTTGAGCAGCGTCAGGTGGTTGCCGCGCTCGGGATCCGGGCGGTAGCGCACCTCGTCGACCATCTGGCGCACCAGGTGCCAGCCGAGGCCGCCGACCGGGCGCTCCTCCCACGCGATGTCGAGCGAGGGCGAGGGCAGCGAATCGGGGTTGAAGCTGCGCGCCCGGTCCGCGATCTCGATCGTCATCGGGCAGCATTCCCAGTCGAGGGCCAGCGTGATCGGACCCGGCTCGCCCTCGTCGTAGCCGTGGGTGATGACATTGACGCTGACCTCCTCGACCGCGAGACGTACCGCGTCGCGCACCTCGCGGCTGGCGCCGGCCCGCTCGCAGGCCTGGTCGGCCAGTGCGAGCAGCTCGGGCAGGTTCTCCAGCGTGGCGGTGCGGGTGATGCTGAGCCTGTTCATTGGGGTGCCTTCGCGCAGCAGCGCTTGGGTATTCGCCTTGGGAGCGGCCCGGCGGCTCATAGAGAACCTCCGCGCAGCAGCGCTGCGGTATTCGCCTTGGGAGCGGCCCGGCGGCTCATAGAGAACCTCCGCGCAGCAGCGCTGCGGTATTCGCCTTGGGAGCGGCCCGGCGGCTCACGCGGACCCTTTCGCGAGGAGCGCGCGGCCGATCTTGTCCATCAGCCGCGCCAGGTCGACCGGCTTGGTGTCGAAGTCGTTGCAGCCGGCCGCCATGGCGCGCTCGCGGTCGCCCGACATCGCGTGCGCGGTGAGCGCGATCACCGGGATTGCGCGCGTCGCCGCATCGGCCTTCAGCGCGCGGGTGGCGGCCCAGCCGTCCATCACCGGCAGGCTCATGTCCATGAGGATCAAGTCGGGCGCCGCGCTCGCGGCCAGCGCCACGGCCTGGGCGCCGTCGGTGGCGGCGGAGATCTCGAAGCCCTGGCGCGAGAGCCGCCGCGACAGCATGTCGAGGTTCATCTCGTTGTCCTCGACGATCAGGATCCTAGGCATGGGCGAGGTCCCTCCGCGCCGCCACCGGCGCCGGCAGGCGCACCGTGAAATGGGCGCCGGCGCCGGCCTGGCTGTCGACGTCGATGCTGCCACCCATCAGCTCACAATAGTGGCGCGTGATCGCCAGCCCGAGGCCGCTGCCTTCGAAGCGCCGGGTGCTGGAGCTGTCGACCTGCGCGAAGGCGCGGAACAGCAGCTCGCGCTGCGCGCTCGAGATGCCGATGCCGTTGTCGTCGACCCGGATCACCAGCATCTGGGTCTCGGGCTCGTGGCGAACGGCGAGCACCACTTCGCCGTCGCGCGTGAACTTGCCAGCGTTGGACAGCAGATGGCCCAGGATCTCGCGGATCTTCTCGGCGTCGCCCAGGAGGCGCAGCGTCGGCACCTCGCAGAAGACGCTGAAGACATTGCCGTTGCGCTCGATCTGTTCGCGCATCTCCTGCGCCACCTGCGCAACCAGTTCATCGGCGTGGAAGGGCGTGTTGAAAACCTCGGCCTGGCCGGCCTCCGCCTTCGAGAGGTTGAGCACGCCCTCGACCATCGCCAGCAGCGTCATGCCGGCATTGCGGATCTTCTGGACGTCGCCCACCCGCCCGGCCTCGCCGATGTCCATGAACTCCGATTCGAGCAGCTCGCTGTAGCCGATGATCGCGTTCAGCGGCGTGCGCAACTCGTGGCTCATGTTGGCCAGGAAGGCGCTCTTGGTGCGGTTGGCCGAGTCGGCCAGCATGCGGGCCAGCTCGAGCTGGCGGTTCTTCAGCGTGATCTGCTGGTTGCGTTGCACCACCTCGCGCCGCGCCTCCAGCGCACGCTGCGACTGCGCATGGGAATGGACGCCGAACATCAGCAGGTAGGGCACGAAGCAGGCCACCGACAGCAGCGTGGTGCGCAGCGAGGACTCCAGCTGCAGGTCGAAGCCGTTGGCGGCGGCGCCCAGCAGCGCGCCGGCCACCCAGGCCACGAAGCCGCGCACCGCCAGCGGCGGGCCGCCCAGGCTCAGGATCGACAGCAGGCCCGAACTCAGCATCAGCGTGCTCGGCCACAGCGAGAAGGACACCAGTCCGCTCAGGGTGCCGAACAGCAGCGCATCGGTCATCAGGTTGCGGTGCTCGGCCTGCCGGCTGTCGGGCGCGCGCTGCGCCAGCCAGCGTGCCAGCGGCGCCCACAGGATGCCATGGAAGGCGAGCACCGCCCAGGCCCAGGGCGGCGTCGGCCGCTCCAGGAAGTGCGACACCAGCACCACCAGGACCAGCAGGTTGGCCCAGCGCCGCACGCCGAAGTCGAGCTCGACGATCGGGTGGATGCGCCGGGGCGGGGGTGCTGCGGCGGTCGTTCGGGCGCGGCCCTGTGCTTCGCTCATGGCGTGCTCAGGCCCCCACGCCGGCCAGGTCCAGGCCCAGCACCGGCAACATGACGGTGAAGCGCGAGCCCTTGCCCTCCTCGCTCGACACCCGGATGTCGCCGCCCATCAGCTCGCACAGGCGGCGGCTGATCGCCAGGCCCAGGCCGGTGCCGCCGAAACGGCGCGTGGTGGTGCTGTCGGCCTGCGAGAAAGGCAGGAACAGCCGCTCGATCTGCGCCGGCGTCATCCCGATGCCCGAATCGCTGACCGCGATCTCGAGCCAGCGCACGCCGTCGCGCGCGGCGCCGCACACGTCCAGCGACAGCAGGCCGTCGCTGGTGAACTTGCCGGCGTTGGACAACAGGTTCAGCAGCACCTGGCGCAGCTTCATGCCGTCGGCGCGCACCGCGCCCAGGTCCGGCTCGACGCTGACCTCCAGCACATTGGCGTTGCGCGCGATCAGCGGCCGGGCGATGTCCAGCACCTCCCGGATCAGGTTCTGCAGATCGACGTCCTCGATCTGCAGCTCGAGCTTGCCGGCCTCGATCTTCGACAGGTCGAGCACGTTGTTGATCAGCTCCAGCAGCTGCTGGCCGGCGGCGCGGATCTTGTGCAGGTCGGGCTGCAGCTGCGGCTGGCCGAGCTCGGCGACTTCTTCCGCCACCAGTTCGCTGTAGCCGATGATGGCGTTCAGCGGCGTGCGCAATTCGTGGCTCATGTTGGCCAGGAAGGCGCTCTTGGCGCGGTTCGCCGCCTCGGCGGCCTCGCGTGCCTGCTCGGCGGCCGCGCGTTGCTCCTCGGCCTGCGCGCGCGCGGTCTCGATGTACCGGTTCTGTTGCGCGATCAGCAGGTTCTGGCTCTCGAGCTTCTGCTTGGTGCGCAGCACGTTGCGCGTCTGGGCGTTCGAGCTGAAGCCGAAGATGGTCGTGAACAGCGCCAGCGCCCCGATGCTCAGCAGCGAGATGGCCAGGCTCGACTCGAGGTCGACGGCGAAGCCGGTGAAGGAGCCTCCCAGCAGGGCGCCGGCCAGGAAGGCCAGCAAGCCCTTGGCGGCGAAGCCCGGACCGCCCACGCTCAGATTGGCCGCGTTGAGCGTGATGAACACCGCCGCCGCCGGCCACAGGCCGAAGGAGCAGACCGCCACCATCAGCATGCACAGGAAGGCGTCGCTCAGCAGGTTGCGCAGTTCGGCCTGCTTGGAGTTGGCGGCACTGCGCGCGTGCAGGTAGGCCAGGTGGGGCCACAAGAGGCCATGGAACACCGCCAGCCCCCAGAACCAGGTACTGCCGGCCTCGCGGCGGCCCAGCATCGTCGCCCAGAGTGCCAGCACGAGCAGGCACACCGGCAGCCGGACACGGTAGTCCAGCTCAACGATCGGGTGGGTCTTGCGCGCAACGAATCCACCCGCAACGGCTTCGGTCGCAGGAACCATACAGAAAGTAATAATTGTGTTTTCTTTCAGTTGCAGATTAAGCTGCGGCCGGGGAGGAAAACTGTCCGCAGCCGCCAATCTCACTTGCCGAAGGCGCCAAAGCGCAGGCACTGCGTGGGAGTCGGGCAGCGGGCCTTCCCCTGGAAGATCGACTTCGTGACGTCCACCGCCGCCCTGCCCCTCAACATGCTCGCCGGCATCGAGAAAGCAGGCATCGACCTGGCCGAGCTCGCCCTGCTCGCCGGGTTGGCGCCTGCCGACCTGAAGAAGCCCCTCACCGCGGACCAGGCCGACCGCTTCTTCACGGCGGCCTACGAGCGGGTCGGCAATCCGGCGATCGGGTTGTTCCTCGGCATGCAGCCCATGCGGCCCGAGCTGTTCGGCGTGGTCGGCTTCTCGGCCATGACCTGCAGCAACTTCGGTGCGGCGCTGGCGCGCATCGGACGCTACAACGCGCTGGTGTCGGCCTGCGAGCTCGACATCGTGACGGACCCCGGCGAGGCCGCGGTGCGGGTGCGCTACGCGGGCCCCGAGCGCCCCTACAGCCGCTGCCGGATGGACATCCAGATGGGCACCYTGCTGAACTTCGGCCGTCTCTTCACCGAGCACGAGATCGTGCCGCTGCGGCTGACGCTGACGGCCGAGCCCCCGCCCTACCATGCGCGCTACGCCGAGGTGTTCGGC
>NZ_JBFUCJ010000162.1:0-11490 GCF_056405295.1 Variovorax sp. P1_H2
CGCGGCCGGCCCGGCCCCAGCCCCGAAGCAGGCTCCGGCAGCGGCGACGCCGGCGCCGGCCGCCGCATCGAGCTACACCGGCGCGGTCGACCTCGACTGCGACCTGCTGGTGCTCGGCGCCGGCCCGGGCGGCTATTCGGCCGCCTTCCGCGCGGCCGACCTCGGCCTCAAGGTGATCCTGGTCGAGCGCTATGCGACGCTCGGCGGTGTCTGCCTCAACGTCGGCTGCATCCCGTCCAAGGCGCTGCTGCACGTCGCCGCGGTGATCGACGAGGTCAAGCACTTCGCCGACCTGGGCGTCAGCTACGGCGAGCCCGCGATCGACCGTGCCAAGCTGCTCGGCCGCAAGAACAAGGTGGTCGGCAAGCTGACCGGCGGACTCGCCGCGATGGCCAAGATGCGCAAGGTGACGACGGTGCGCGGCATCGGCGAATTCATCGACCCGTTCCATGTCAAGGTGCAGGAAACCAGCGGCGACGGCCAGGCTACCACGGGCAAGTCGCAGACGGTCAAGTTCCGCCATTGCGTGATCGCGGCCGGTTCGCAGGCCGTGCACCTGCCGTTCATGCCCAACGATCCGCGGGTGGTCGATTCCACCGGCGCCCTCGAGCTCGGCATCGAACCGAAGCGCATGCTGATCCTCGGCGGCGGCATCATCGGGCTCGAGATGGGTTCGGTCTATTCGACGCTGGGCGCGCGGCTCGACGTGGTCGAAATGCTCGACGGCCTGATGCAGGGCGCCGACCGCGACCTGGTCAAGGTCTGGCAGAAGCTCAACGCCCCGCGCTTCGACAACATCATGCTGAAGACCAAGACGGTCGGGGCGGAAGCCACCAAGGACGGCATCCGCGTGACCTTCGAGGGCGAGCAGGCGCCCAAGGAGCCGCAACTGTACGACCTGGTGCTGCAGGCCGTGGGCCGCAGCCCGAACGGCAAGAAGATCGGCGCCGAGAAGGCCGGCATCAACGTCAGCGACCGCGGCTTCATCCCGGTCGACATCCAGATGCGGACCAACGTGGCGCACATCTTCGCGGTCGGCGACATCGTCGGCCAGCCGATGCTGGAGCACAAGGCGGTGCACGAGGCGCATGTGGCGGCCGAAGTGATCGCCGGCGAGCAGAAGGGCGACAAGGAACTCGCCAGCGCGGCCTTCAATGCGCGCGTGATCCCGAGCGTGGCCTACACCGATCCCGAGGTGGCCTGGGTCGGCCTGACCGAAGACCAGGCCAAGGCCGAGGGCGTGAAGATCGAGAAGGGCCTGTTCCCCTGGACGGCTTCGGGCCGGGCGATCGCCAACGGCCGCGACGAAGGCTTCACCAAGCTGCTGTTCGACGCCGAGACGCACCGCATCGTCGGCGGCGGCATCGTCGGCACGCATGCCGGCGACATGATCGGCGAGATCGCGCTGGCGATCGAGATGGGCGCCGATGCCTACGACATCGGCAAGACCATCCATCCGCATCCGACGCTGGGCGAGAGCATCGGCCTGGCCGCCGAGGCGGTCCATGGCCACTGCACGGACCTGCCGCCCGTGAAGCGCTGAGCTGCCGGTTGCTGCGGCCACAAAAAATCCCGCCTGGAGCGGGATTTTTTGTGGCCGGCGCGGCGCGGGGATGTCAGTCGCCCGAGGCCTTGATCTCGTCCTGGGCCGCCGTGACGCGGCGCGCGCCGCTGAATCGGCGCTGCCAGTAGCTGCCGCTCATGTCCTCGACCCRGACCTGGGCGCCGGGCTTGGGCGAATGGATGAACTTGCCTTCGCCGACGTAGATGCCGACATGGCTGAAGGCGCGGCGCATGGTGTTGAAGAACACGAGGTCGCCGGGCTTGAGTTCGCTGCGGTCGATCTTCTGGGTTGCGGCGGCCTGTTCCTCCGCGCGGCGTGGCAACAGATGGCCCACCGTCTGCGTGTACATCGCGCGGACGAAGCCGCTGCAGTCGAAACCAGTCTCGACCGTGTTGCCGCCGCGGCGGTAGGGCACGCCCAGGAAACCAATGGCGGTGACCACGAGATCGGAGGTGCGGTCGACGACGGTCTGGCGAACTTGCTGGAACTGGCTCATCAGTCCCTTGTCGACGACCAGCGCTTCGGCGTGGTCATCGGCCCGGTCCAGCTGCGGAGCGGCGTGTGCGGCAAAGGCGAGCAGCAGGCTGGCGGTGAGGAGTAAAAGTCGCATGGCGCGTAGGATATGGACGACACCTCAGGGTGTCAATTTCATGCGGATTCGGGATTTTGCATGTAAACGATTGTCGGGAAAAGGATTTTTTCCTTTTCTCACATACCCAAATGTAAAAGTCACCGTTATGGCTGATAAGTGCTTTGCTCGATGTAATGCAAAAGATTTGCAATTCGGGTTGAAATGGCGATGGCCCAGGGTTCACCGTTTCGAAGGAAAACATGAAAGCACTGCCGCACCGGACGAAGCGCAGGAGGGCATTCCGTCTCCTGATGGCGGCCGTGGCGGCCATCGGCGTCGCCCACGCCGCGCCGCGAGCCGAAGTCGTCGCCTTCGGCCTCGAGAACCCCTGGGGCGTGGCTTTTCTTCCGGACGGTCGCTTCCTCGTGACCGAGAGGCCGGGGCGCCTGAGGGTCATCGGTGCCGATGGCAAGCTCGGCGCGCCGGTGGCGGGGCTGCCGCCGATCGCGGCCGGCGGACAGGGCGGCCTGCTCGATGTGCAGGTCGATTCCGCCTTCGGCCGCAACCGCACGCTGTACTTCTGTTTTTCCGAGCCCGAGGCCGGTGGCGCGGCCAACGGCACGGCGCTGGCGCGGGCCCGGCTGTCCGCTGACGACAGCCGGCTCGAGGATCTCGCGGTGATCTTCAGCCAGCGCCCGAAGGTGGCGAGCCGCAACCATTTCGGCTGCCGCATCGTCGAGGCGAAGGACGGGACGCTGTTCCTCACGCTGGGCGACCGCTTCAGCCGCAAGGAAGACGCCCAGAAGCTCGACAACCACCTGGGCAAGATCGTGCGCATCGGCAAGGACGGATCGGTCCCTGCAGACAATCCCTTCGTCGGCAAGGCGGGCGCGCTGCCGGAGATCTGGAGCTATGGCCACCGCAATGGCCAGGGCGCCACGCTGGGGCCCGACGGCAAGCTCTGGATGCACGAGCACGGGCCGCAGGGCGGCGACGAGATCAACATCCCGGAGGCCGGCCGCAACCATGGCTGGCCGGTGATCACCTATGGCGAGAACTACGGCGGCGGCAAGATCGGCGAGGGCCTCACGCAGAAGGAAGGCATGGTGCAGCCGATGCACTACTGGGTGCCTTCGATCGCGCCCTCCGGCATGGCCTTCCTGACCAGCGACCGCTATGGCCCGGCCTGGAAGGGCAATCTCTTCGTCGGTTCGCTGAAGTTCGGCTACCTCGACCGGATCGAACTCAGGGACGGCAAGGTCGCGGCCGAGCACAGGCTGCTCGACGACGGCAAGGCGCGCATTCGCGATGTCAGGCAGGGGCCCGATGGCTTGCTGTACGTTCTGACCGACGAATCCAACGGCAAGCTGATCCGCTTGCTGCCCGACTGAGGGGCCCCCACGCGCGTCACTTCGTGTACTCGCTGCCCCCCAAGGGGGCGCAGGCCGGCTCGGGGCGGCCCGGCGCCCCGACTGAGGGGCCCCCACGCTCGTCACTTCGTGTACTCGCTGCCCCCCAAGGGGGCGCAGGCCGGCTTGGGGCGGCCCGGCGCCGGCCTGAGCCGCATCCGATCGGTGGTACGGTTTGGCCTCACACCGCATTTCCCGAAAGACTCATTCCATGCTGCTCGACGCTTCGCAATCCCAACTGGTTCTGGTCGACTATCAGGTGCGCCTGATGCCGGCGATCTTCGAGGCCGAGGCCGTCGTGAAGAACGCGGTCCGGCTCGGCGAGATGGCCCGGCTGGTGGACGTTCCGGTCTTCGGCACCGAGCAGAACCCGTCGAAGCTCGGCGAGAACCTGCCCGACATTCGCGCCCTGTGCCAGCGCACGCTCGCCAAGATGCATTTCAGCGGCGCCGAGGAGGGCCTGGGCGAGTGGTTGCGGGCGCCTGCGAAGGCGCCGCAGGGCAACGCGCGCAGCCTGCCCAAGCACCTGCAGAAGCCGGCTGCGGCCGAGCAGCGCAACACCGTCGTGATCGCCGGCTGCGAGGCCCACGTGTGCCTGCTGCAGACGGCGCTCGATCTGCTCGAGGACGAGTTCGAGGTCTGGGTCGTGACCGACGCCTGCAGTTCGCGGACCGAGCGCAATCGCGATGCAGCTTTCGACCGGCTGGCCGGTGCGGGCGCCGAGCTCGTGACCACCGAGATGGTCGGCTTCGAATGGTTGCGCACGGCCGAGCATCCGCGCTTCAGGGACCTGCAGGCCCTGATCCGCTAGCCTGCCGGTCGGCGCAGTCGCGCAGGCGCCGGCCGCGGCATCAGGGCGGTGCGTCGCGCCGCGGACGCCGGAGGCGCTTGAGATAGGCCTCGCGGACGATCAGCGCCATGGTCTCGACCGGCGTGAAGACGAGCGATGCGCCGCCGAGGACGGCCGAGGCGAAGTCGCCGAACTGGAAGATCGCCGGTGGGCCGTCCAGGGCCAGGAAGCGGCCGATGACGAAGGCATGCAACAGGAAGAGCAGGACGTTGGTCGCCATCACCGTCTTCAGCAGCCGGCTGTTGAACATCGAGGAGCAGATGCCGGCCTGCGCGGTGGAAGCGGCGAGCATCGACATGCCCATCGGGTAGCCCATCGCATAGCCTTGGAGCGCCAGTGCGGCCAGCAGCAGCGAGACGGCCGCGAGCATCGCCGACTTGCGGCGCACCGAGACGATGGCGGCGGAACGATGGGGATTCACTGGCGCCAGTCTGGGCGAGTGGTGCGCGATTGTGAATCCGCCATAAGGTGGATGGCCGCGGGAGGCGGCGGCGTCAGTGCGCCGCGAGCAGCGGCTCCACGTTTCGCCCCTCGGCCTGGGCAATGAGGCGGGCCGTGGCATTGGCCGCCATTTCCAGCCGCCGGACGTCGCGCTCGTCGAGATGAGGGCAGGCCTCGAAGCTGAATCCGCACAGCATGCCGTACAGCGTGCCATCCGAGAAGCGGACCGGCACGCCGATGTGGCCGCCGAGCGCTTCGTAGTAGAGGGGCAGTCCGTGCGCCGCGCGGACGCTGGCGACGTCGTGCACCAGCGAGGGCATCCGGCCATCGACGATGCGCTGGCAGATGGTTTCGTCCAGGGGGTGGAACTCGCCCGGCTTGATGACCGCGTCTTCGGTTCTCGACGAGATGTGACGGAACACCCGGCTGCCGTTGATGAACTCGCCGATGAAGACCACCTCCAGCTTGAGCTGCTCGCGCACCACACGCAGCAGGCTGCCGATCGAGACTTCGATCATCCCGCAGTCGCGCAGGTCGGCATTCGCCGTGACGGTGGCGAGTTGGGTCGCCCAATCGGCCGCTGCTTCGGGCCCGGTCTCGAGGATGGTCTTCATGGAGGAAGGATTTTGCCGGCAGGATGGCGCCTTTCGGCGCTTGTTCCAAGCTGAATCGAGTCTTTACGTGTCACTGAGTCGGGTTCCGGCAACAGCTCGTGGGCGGATGTCCGCAAAAGTTCTCGTTCCGCGCATGCGAAAAAAATGCCGGTCGTGTTCATTTACCTTGAAGGCGCCGGTAGGCGCTGAAATGGCGAATGGCCTGCTTCGGGTTGCCGAGGTGGTCGTGCAGCCTTGCCGCATTGAAGTGGGCGTCGCCGATGGCGGGATCGATCGTGAGGCAGCGGTCGTAGGCCAGCAGCGCTTCGCGATAGCGCGCGAGATCTTCCAGCGCCACCGCACGGTTGAAATGCAGCAGGGCCTCATCGGGGCAGTGCCCGAGGGCTGCATCGTAGAGCGCCACGGCCTCCGCGCAGCGTCCCGATTCGCACAGCAGCGCACCGAGGTTCAGATAGCCGTCGGCGTGCGCGGGTTCGACTTCGAGCAGCCTGGCATAGAGGCGCTCGGCTGCGCCGGGGTCGCTGGCCTCGAGGGCCTCGGCCTGCGCGAACAGGGCACCGGCCTGTAGGGGGGCGGCCGGCTCGCCGATCGGTTCGCGCTCGACGAAGGACACGTTGCCGCGCACCGCCGCGACGTCGAAATCCATCAGCAGCTGGCCCGACTCCGCCTCCCATCGGCTGTCGCGATCGTGCACGGCGATCTCGCTGCCGATCGCCGTGATCCGCAGTCCGCTGAGCGGCAATTCGGCCGGCAGCGTGGCCTTGAGGCGTTGCAGCGCGCGCACGATCTTGCGGGTCGGAATGTGAGCCTGCTGCAGCTTGTGGGCGGTGCGCAGCAGGA
Source organism: Variovorax sp. P1_H2 (assembly GCF_056405295.1). NCBI lineage: Bacteria > Pseudomonadati > Pseudomonadota > Betaproteobacteria > Burkholderiales > Comamonadaceae > Variovorax > Variovorax sp. P1_H2. Next base: position 6,290 of record NZ_JBFUCJ010000162.1, read on the forward strand.
CGACGTCGCGAAACGAGAAGCGGTATTCGTTTCTCGGTCCCCGCGAGGGGCTGACGAAGCCGTGGGCGATCAGCCGCGAGACCGCGCTGCGCGACAGGCCCAGCATGTCCTGGATGCCGCGCAGCGTGTGCGGTGCCTCCGGCGACGGCGCGTTCACTTCCTGGATCGCGTGCGCGCCGGGGCCGCGACCTCGGGGCTCTTCGCGCTGGCCCGCTTCGCGCCCTTGCGCTCCTTCGAGGCCAGCGGCGTGACCTTCTCGGCGGGAGAGCGCGCCGTGCGCTGCCCGCCGCGGGCCAGGCTGGCACGCAGCATTTCGGTGAGGTCGATGATCTGGCCGCCCGGCTCGGATTCGCGTTCCTCGGCGGCGACAACCTGCTTGCCGGCGATCTTGGCGTCGATCGCGGCCAGGATGCGCTGCTTCTCCTCGTCGAGGTACTGCGTCGGGTCGTAGCTTTCCTGGGCGATCTGGTCGATGAGCTGAAGCGCCAGCTGGACCTCCGCGTCCGAAGGCTCGACCTGCTCGATCTCGAGTTCCTTCAGCGATCGCACCTCGTCGGCGTAGAGCAACTGCTGCAGCACGAGGCCATCTTCGGCTGCCCGCACCTGCACGACGTACTGCTTGCCTTTCCAGGCCCATCTCGCGAGGGCGCAGCGGCCGCTCTTGCGCATCGCGGCGCGCAACAGCGAATAGGCCTTCGCGCCGCGCTTGTCCGGGGTGAGAAAGTAGGCCTTGTCGTAGTAGATCGGGTCGACCGCCTGCTCGGGGATGAAGCTCACGATCTCGATCGCGTGGCTCGCGCTTTCTTCCAGTGACTTCAGTTCCTCGGCGGTGAAGAGCACGTAACGGTCCTTCTCGAACTCGTAGCCCTTGACCATCTCGGCGCGCGGCACGACCGTCGTCGGATCCTTCTCCGACACGTATTGCTGCTTGACGCGGGAGCCGTCCCTGGCGAGCAGGTTGAACCTGACCGTGCCGCTGCTCTCGGTAGCGGAATAGAGCTTGACCGGAATGGACACCAGACCGAATCCCAGGGACAGGGACGCGATCGAACGAGCTGCCATGCCTACCTCCAAGGACGGGGCGATGCCCCCAGGGTGCGCAGGATGCCACTTTCCGAGGGCTTCGAACAGAGGGGGCCGTCGCGGCCTTGTCGCTGGGCTGGGCCCCGATACCCTGATTTTCATGGCGCCAGCGTGAAATCCGACCGGCTGCAAGCCACCGCATGCTCCGGATGGCCTATGTCCTTGACGCGACCAAACTTGCAGACTCGCGTCACAACGCAACGAGGAGGTCAATGATGGAAATCGCGCTCTGGCTCTGGATAGGCATCGGCGTCGGCACCGCGGTGATGGCGGTCGCCTGGCTGCTGGTGATGCCGCTGTGCCGGAACTCGAAGCTGCTGAACGAGMGGATGGCGGACCAGTCGACGCGCTCGGCCGAACTGGTGAAGGAATGCTCGGCCACGCCGGCTCGCGGCACGTCCTTGGGCCGCTTGTCGACGATTCGCTGAGCCGTCATCGCCGCTTCGAAAGAGCGGCAGGCGCTTTGACCCCGGGCGGCCCTGTCGCTGTAAGGGGCAATCACTAAGCAGGTTGCCGACCTGGCAGTCGCGCGCCTGATTCCGGCTTGCGAAAGCGCAGGCGTGCCGCCATATGCCTGGCGTGGCACAATCCTGGGTGTACTCAGGCCCTTCCCCAGCCACAGTCGCATCCGCCAATCGGTCCAGCCGTGTCGCGGAAGGTTTCTTAACCAGCTAGTGCTTCCTTCAGGGAAGCGAAGGTCAGCGGAATATGAGCGATTCCTCGTCGACGGCTTCGTCCGTCTACAGCGCCTACCAAGGCAACACCTACCTCTTCGGCGGCAATGCGCCCTATGTCGAAGAGATGTACGAAAACTACCTCTCCAATCCCGGCAGCGTGCCCGACAACTGGCGTGCGTACTTCGACGCGCTCCAGAACGTGCCTGCCACCGACGGCAGCAACGCCAAGGACGTGCCCCACCTGCCGGTGGTCAACGCCTTCGCCGAGCGCGCCAAGCAGGGCACCACCAGGGTGGTGGTGGCCAGTGGCGCCGACTCCGAGCTCGGCCGCAAGCGCACTGCCGTCCAGCAGCTGATCGCCGCCTACCGCAACGTCGGCGCCCGCTGGGCCGACCTCGACCCGCTCAAGCGCGCCGAGCGCCCGGCGATCCCCGAGCTCGAGCCGTCGTTCTACGGCTTCGCCGACGCCGACCTCGAGACTGTGTTCAACACCAGCAACACCTTCTTCGGCAAGGAGACGATGTCGCTGCGCGATTTGCTGAATGCGCTGCGCGAGACCTACTGCGGCACCATCGGCGTCGAGTACATGTACATGACCGACCAGAGCCAGAAGCGCTGGTGGCAGCAGAAGCTCGAAAGCGCCCGCACCAATCCGAAGCTCTCGGCCGACCAGAAGAAGCGCGTGCTCGAGCGGCTCACCGCCGCCGAGGGCCTCGAGCGCTTCCTGCACACCAAGTACGTCGGCCAGAAGCGCTTCTCGCTCGAAGGCGGCGAAAGCTTCATCGTCGCGATGGACGAGCTGATCAACCAGGCCGGCATCGCGGGCGTGCAGGAAATCGTGATCGGCATGGCCCACCGCGGCCGCCTCAACGTGCTGGTCAATTCGCTCGGCAAGCTGCCGGCCGACCTGTTCGCCGAATTCGACCACACCGCCCCCGAAGACTTGCCCAGCGGCGACGTCAAGTACCACCAGGGCTTCAGCTCGGACGTGACCACGGCCGGCGGCCCGGTCCACCTGAGCCTGGCCTTCAATCCCTCGCACCTCGAGATCGTGAACCCGGTGGTCGAGGGCTCGGTGCGCGCCCGCATGGACCGCCGCGCCGACCCGCTCGGCAAGCAGGTGCTGCCGGTGATCGTGCACGGCGACGCCGCCTTCGCAGGGCAGGGCGTCGTGATGGAAACGCTGGCGCTGGCCGAAACGCGCGGCTACTCCACCGGCGGCACGGTTCACATCGTGATCAACAACCAGATCGGCTTCACCACCAGCGACCCGCGCGACAGCCGCTCGACGCTCTATTGCACCGACATCGTCAAGATGATCGAGGCGCCGGTGCTGCACGTGAACGGCGACGACCCCGAGGCCGTGGTGCTCGCCACGCAATTCGCCCTCGAGTTCCGCATGGAGTTCCAGAAGGACGTGGTGGTCGACATCGTCTGCTTCCGCAAGCTCGGCCACAACGAGCAGGACACGCCCGCGCTCACGCAGCCGCTGATGTACAAGAAGATCGCCCAGCATCCCGGCACGCGCAGGCTGTATGCCGACAAGCTGGGTGCCCAGGGCCTCGGCGCCACGCTCGGCGACGACCTGGTCAAGGCGCAGCGCGCGGCCTTCGATGCTGGCAAGAACACCTCCAACCCGGTGCTGACCAACTTCAAGAGCAAGTACGCGGTCGACTGGAGCCCCTTCCTCAACAAGAAGTGGACCGACGCCGGCGACACCGCGATCCCGACCGCCGAATGGAAGCGGCTGGCCGAGCGCATCACCAGGGCTCCTGGGGGCTTCACGGTGCATCCGCTGGTCAAGAAGGTGCTCGACGACCGTGCCGCGATGGGCCGCGGCGACGTCAATGTCGACTGGGGCATGGGCGAGCACATGGCCTTCGCCTCGTTGGTGGCCAGCGGCTATCCGGTGCGCCTGTCCGGCGAGGACAGCGGCCGCGGCACCTTCACGCACCGCCACGCGGTGCTGCACGACCAGAACCGCGAGAAGTTYGACGAAGGCACCTACGTGCCGCTGCAGAACGTGGCCGACAACCAGGCGCCGTTCGTCGTCATCGACTCGATCCTCTCGGAAGAAGCCGTGCTGGCCTTCGAATACGGCTACGCATCGAACGACCCGAACACGCTGGTGATCTGGGAAGCCCAGTTCGGCGACTTCGTCAACGGCGCGCAGGTCGTGATCGACCAGTTCATCGCCTCGGGCGAGGTCAAGTGGGGCCGCGTCAACGGCATCACGCTGATGCTGCCGCACGGCTACGAAGGCCAGGGCCCGGAGCACAGCTCGGCGCGTCTCGAGCGCTTCATGCAGCTCGCGGCCGACACCAACATGCAAGTGGTGCAGCCGACGACGGCCAGCCAGATCTTCCATGTGCTGCGCCGCCAGATGGTCCGCAACCTGCGCAAGCCGCTGATCATCATGACGCCGAAGTCGCTGCTGCGGAACAAGGACGCGACCTCACCGCTGTCCGAGTTCACCAAGGGCGCCTTCCAGACCGTCATTCCGGACAACAAGGAACTGAAGGCCGAGAAGGTCAAGCGCGTCATTGCCTGCTCCGGCAAGGTCTACTACGACCTGGCGAAGAAGCGCGAGGAGCGGGACAGCGACGACGTGGCGATCATCCGCGTCGAGCAGCTCTATCCGTTCCCGCACAAGGCCTTCGCCGCCGAACTCAAGAAGTACCCGAACCTGGTCGACGTCGTCTGGTCGCAGGACGAGCCGCAGAACCAGGGTGCCTGGTTCTTCGTGCAGCACTACATCCACGAAAACATGCAGGAAGGCCAGAAGCTCGGCTACTCCGGCCGTGCCGCTTCGGCATCGCCGGCGGTCGGCTACTCGCACCTCCACCAGGAACAGCAGAAGGCGCTGGTCGACGGCGCGTTCGGCAAGCTCAAAGGCTTCGTGCTGACCAAGTAACAGGATCGACCTGATCCATCTCCACAAGAAACACGAAGCGAGCAGATTCAAAAATGTCCATCGTAGAAGTCAAAGTCCCCCAGCTGTCCGAGTCCGTGGCCGAAGCCACCATGCTGCAGTGGAAGAAGAAAGCCGGCGACGCCGTCGCCATCGATGAAATCCTGATCGAGATCGAGACCGACAAGGTCGTGCTCGAGGTGCCGGCGCCGGCCGCCGGCGTGCTGGCCGAAATCGTCCAGGGCGATGGCGCCACCGTCGTCGCCGATCAGCTGATCGCCAGGATCGACACCGAAGGCAAGGCCGGCGCGGCCGCGCCCGCAGCGGCTCCGGCCGCGGCGCCGGCGGCAGCACCGGCAGCCGCAGCCGCCGCAGCCGGCGGCTCGAAGTCCGACGTCGCGATGCCGGCCGCAGCCAAGCTGCTGGCCGACAACAAGCTGAGCACCGGCGACGTCGCCGGCACCGGCCGCGACGGCCGCGTGACCAAGGGCGACGTGCTCGGCGCCGTGGCTGCCGGTGCCGCGGCCAAG
>NZ_JBFUCJ010000163.1:0-11488 GCF_056405295.1 Variovorax sp. P1_H2
GTGGCGAGCAGGCCGCGAGCGTGCTGGCCACGGTCAAGCGCGATGGCATCGAGGCCAAGGGCGGGCAGTGGAGCGCGGAAGAAGAAGAAGCCTTCAAGTCGCCGATCCGCCAGCAGTACGAGGTACAGGGCCATCCCTACTACGCCACCGCGCGCTTGTGGGACGACGGCATCATCGACCCGGCCGACACCCGGCGCGTGCTGGCGCTGGGCCTGGCGGCGGCGCGCAATGCACCGATCCCCGAGCCGAAGTTCGGCATCTTCCGCATGTGAGCGCGATGTCGCTGCCGAACTACTTCGCCAGCCTCGCGCGCTACCACGTGTGGGCGACGCAGCGGCTGGTCGCGTCGAACCTGCAGGGGCTGTCCGATGACGAGTGGCATCGCGACTGCGGCCTCTACTTTCGCTCGGTGCACCGCACGGTCAACCATCTGCTGCTGACCGACAACATCTGGTTCGCGCGCTTCGCCGAAGGCCAGTCGCTGCGCCTGGCGCTCGATACCGAGCTGCATGCCGATCGGGCCGATGTCTGCGATGCGCTCGGCCAGGCCGTGACGCGTTGGAGCCCGTGGCTTGCCGTGCTGCCGCCCGAGCGCTTCGATGGCGAGCTGGCCTACACGCGCAACAACGGCGAAGCGGTGCGCATCCCGTTCGCGCCGGCGCTCGGCCATGTGTTCAACCATGCGACCCACCATCGCGGCCAGATCACCGCCGCATTGACCGCGATGGCCCAACCCGGGCCCGAACTCGATTGGGTCTATCTGCTGCAACAGGAAGCGAAATCGCCATGAGCACGTCTTTCACCACGCTGGACCTGTCGATCGAAGGTGCTGTCGCGCGCATCTGGCTCGACCAGCCGGACGCCCGCAATGCCTTCGACGACATCGTGATCGCCGAGCTGACCCAGGCCTTCGTCGAAGCAGGCGCCGCGCCGCAGGTCAAGGCCGTCGTCCTCGGCGCCAACGGCCCGGCCTTTTGCGCCGGCGCCAACCTCAACTGGATGAAGCGCATGGCCGACTACTCGCGCGACGAGAACGTCGCCGACGCGGGCAAGCTGGCCGCCATGCTGCGCACCATCGCCGACTGCCCCAAGCCCACCATCGCGCGCGTGCAGGGCGATGTCTATGCCGGCGGCATGGGACTGGTCGCGACCTGCGACATCGCGGTGAGCGCCGATACCGCCTGGTACTGCCTCAGCGAGGTCCGGATCGGCCTGGTCCCGGCGACCATCAGCCCCTACGTGCTGCGCGCGATGGGCACCCGGGCGGCGCAGCGCTGGTTCCTCACGGCCGAGCGCTTCGCGGCGGCCGAGGCGCACCGCATCGGCTTCGTGCACGAGGTGGTGGCGGGCGACGCGCTCGATGCCAAGGTGGCCGAGATCGTCAAGGCACTGACCGGCGCCAGCCCGGCCGCGGTGCGGGCCTGCAAGACCTTGATCGCCGACGTGGCGGGCCAGGAGATCGACGACGCGCTGATCGCTAAGACGGTGCAGGGCATTGCCGACATCCGCGCCAGCGAGGAAGGGCGCGAGGGCGTCCAGTCTTTCCTGCAGAAGCGCAAGCCCGCGTGGTTGCAATGATGTTCACCCCCAGCCTCGCCCACTTCGTGTGGCTCGGACACCCCCTCTCCGGGGGCAATCCCAGCGGCCCGGCAAAGCCGGTTCCGCGGGATTCCTGGCCTCGAGTGGGACGGCAATGGCAGCAGTGCGCGCTGGAGAACAGCGGTGGATAGCCTCGACATGCCGCAACTGCTCGCCTTGGCCGCCGCGCTCGGCTGGGCCAGCGGCGTGCGGCTGTACCTGGTGGTGCTGCTGGTCGGACTGGCCGGCTACCTCGACTGGATCCCGCTGCCGAGCGGGCTCCAGCTGCTGGCGCATCCCGTGGTGCTGGCGGCCAGCGGCTTCATGGTCTTCGTCGAGTTCTTCGCCGACAAGATCCCGGGCCTCGATTCGATCTGGGACATGGTGCACACCGCGATCCGCATTCCCGCCGGCGCCGCGCTGGCGGCTGGCGTGTTCGGTGCCGATCACGCGGCGATGGCGTTGGTRGCGGCCTTGCTCGGCGGCGGTTTCGCGGCCACTGCGCATGCGGCCAAGGCCACCACGCGGGCCGCGATCAACACCTCGCCGGAACCCTTCACCAACGTCGGCGCCTCGCTGGTCGAGGACACCGTGGTGCCGGCCGGCCTGTGGCTGGCGGTCGCCCACCCGCTGGTCTTCGGCCTGCTGTTCATCGTCGTGCTGGTCGTCAGCGTCTGGCTGATCCGAAAGAGCTGGCGCTTCCTCAAATCCTTGCTCGGCCGTGTGGCGCGGATCTTCAGCGGCCGGCCCGACCCGGGCGTGGTGCCCGCCTTCCAGCTCAAGAAAAATCCTCCTGGAGACTCATCGAATGTTTAAGAAGATCCTGATCGCCAACCGCGGAGAGATCGCCTGCCGGGTGGCCGCGACCGCGCGCCGCATGGCCGTGCGCACCGTGGCCGTGTACTCCGACGCCGACGCCCATGCCAACCACGTGCGCGCCTGCGACGAGTCGGTCTACCTCGGCGGCAGCGCGCCCAAGGACAGCTACCTGCGCTGGCAGAAGATCCTCGAGGCCGCCAAGGCCACGGGCGCCGAGGCGGTGCATCCGGGCTACGGCTTCCTGAGCGAGAACGAGGAGTTCGCGCAGGCCTGCGCCGATGCCGGCCTGGTCTTCATCGGCCCGCCGCCGTCGGCGATCAAGGCCATGGGCCTGAAGGCCGAATCGAAGCAGCTGATGGAGAAGGCCGGCGTGCCGCTGGTGCCCGGCTACCACGGCAGCGACCAGAACCCGGCGCTGCTGCAGCGCGAGGCCGACCGCATCGGCTACCCGGTGCTGATCAAGGCCAGCGCCGGCGGCGGCGGCAAGGGCATGCGGGTGGTCGAGAAGGCGGGCGACTTCGCCTCTGCCCTGGCCTCGTGCCAGCGCGAGGCGATCAACAGCTTCGGCGATGACGCGGTGCTGATCGAGAAGTACGTGCAGCGGCCGCGTCACATCGAGATCCAGGTTTTCGGCGACACAAAGGGCAACTACGTCTACCTGTTCGAGCGCGACTGCTCGGTGCAGCGGCGCCACCAGAAGGTGCTCGAGGAAGCGCCCGCGCCCGGCATGACGGAAGCGATGCGCAAGCAGATGGGCGAGGCGGCTGTTGCGGCGGCGCGGGCGGTGAACTACGTCGGCGCCGGCACGGTCGAGTTCATCGTCGAGCAGCGCGGCGATGCGGAGCCGAGCGCCGCGCCGGGCCGCCCCAAGCAAGCGAGCGCCCCCTCGGGGGGCAGCGAGGACACGTCAGTGCCGAGCGTGGGGGCCAACATGACATTCTTTTTCATGGAGATGAACACGCGGCTGCAGGTCGAGCATCCGGTGACCGAGGCGATCACCGGCCTGGACCTGGTCGAATGGCAGCTGCGCGTGGCGGCCGGCGAAGCGCTGCCGCTGAAGCAGGAGCAGCTGCAGATCCACGGCCACGCGATCGAGGCGCGCATCTGCGCCGAGAACCCCGACAACAATTTCCTGCCGGCCACGGGCACCCTGCGCGTCTATCGCAAGCCGCAGGCCACGGCCTTCCAGCGCAGCCGCGTGCGCATCGACGACGGCGTGCGCGAGGGCGGCGTGATCTCGCCCTTCTACGACTCGATGATCGCCAAGCTGATCGTGCATGGCGCGACGCGCGAGGAAGCGCTGGCGCGGCTCGACCTGGCGCTGGCGCAGACCCACATCGTGGGCGTGGCGACCAATGTGCAGTTCCTGCGCGGCATCCTGCGCACCGATTCGTTCGCCAATGCCAGGCTCGACACCGCGCTGATCGAGCGCGAGCGCTCGGTGCTGTTCGACCAGGAGTCGCTCGGCTTGCCACTGGCGGCCGCGGCATCGATCGCGTGCACCTTGCTGGCCGAGGCGGCGGGCGCCAGTGCCGATCCGTTCAGCCGCCGCGACGGCTGGCAGTCGCATGGCGTGGCGACGCGGCCCTTCGAGTTCGAGTTCCGCGGCGAGCCGAAGAGCGCCACGCTGCGCTACCTGCACGATGGCGCGCTCACGCTCCAGGTCGGCGAGGTCTCGGGGCCACTGACGATCGGCAGCTTCCCCTCGGGCGAGCTCGAACTGCAGTTCAACGGCCAGCGCCACACGCTCAACGTCTACGAGGACGACGCCACGGCCTATGTGTTCGGCGCCGAGGGCGCGACCCGGATCGTCGCCATCGACCGGCTCGCGCATGCTGGCGAAACGCATGCCGAAGGTGGCCGACTCACGGCACCGATGCCCGGCAAGGTGGTGTCCTTCTCGGTCAGGGCCGGCGACAAGGTCAGCCGCGGCCAGCCATTGGCCGTGATGGAGGCGATGAAGATGGAGCACACCATCGCGGCGCCGGCCGACGGCACGGTCGAGGAGCTGCTGTACGTGCCGGGGGACCAGGTCGCGGAGGGGGCTGAGCTGCTGCGCATCGCGGCGTAGGCCGATGCCCAGGCGAGCTCGCAATTAAGCTCGGGGGATGACTTCCCGAATCCGAATCACCGTCTGCCTGACCGACAACCGCCCCGATCCCTGGATCGAGGGCCTCCGTGCCGCCTTGCCCGAAGCCGAGGTGGAGAACTGGTCGCCCGGCGCCGCGCCGGCCGACCATGCCGTGGTCTGGGCGCCACCGCAGCAGTTTCTCGACGAGCAGCCGGGCCTGCGCGGGCTGTTCAACATCGGCGCCGGTGTCGATGCACTGCTCAAGCTCAAGGTGGCGCCGCAAACGAAGGTGGTGCGGCTCGACGACGCCGGCATGTCGGTGCAGATGGCCGAGTATGTTTGCCATGCGCTGATCCGGCATTTCCGCGAGTTCGATGCCTACGAAGCCGAGGCTCGCGCCGGCCGCTGGAGCTATCGCAAGCCGCGCGAGCGCAGCGCCTTCCCGGTCGGCGTGATGGGGCTCGGCGTGCTCGGCGAGCGCGTGGCCAGGGCCGTGGCGCAGTTCGAGTTTCCGGTGAATGGCTGGAGCCGATCGCCCAAGCAGATCGACGGCTTGCGCTGCTTCGCCGGTGAGGCTCAGTTCGACGACTTCCTCGGCGCCAGCCGCGTGCTCGTGAACCTGCTGCCGCTGACCGCCGAGACGCGCGGCATCCTGAACGGCGACACGCTCTCGAAGCTCAACGACGGCCAGGCCGGCGGCTATTTGATCAACGTGGCGCGCGGCGCCCACCTGGTCGAAGACGACCTGATCCCGCTGCTCGACAGCGGCCGGTTGGCGGGCGCCACGCTCGACGTCTTCAACGTCGAACCGCTGCCGGCCGGGCATCCGTTCTGGTCGCATCCGAAGATCACGGTGACGCCGCACGGCTCGGCGCGGACCGAGCGAGACACATCGATCAAGCAAATCGTCGGGAAGATCCGGGCGATGGAGCGGGGGGAGGCGGTGGCGGGGGTGGTCGATACCGGGCGGGGGTATTAGGATGAAACACCCCCCGAAGCGCCTGCGGCGCCTCCCCCCTCAAGGGGGGCGATACCGGCGGCCCGGCAAAGCCGGTTCCGCGGTATCCCTGGCATTTGGCTGCGCCGGTTTCATGCGTCGTGGGTCGCGCGACAGCGTGGTGGAAAACTGAAATGGCCCGCGCAGCAGGGCCTGCGCCGGATCTCTCCCTGCCCGCGTCTGAAGCTTCCGCGTGAGGCCGGCGCGATGCCTTCGTCGCCATCGCTCGGGGAAAACCCACCCCTCTAAAAACTTCACATGCATGAAAATAAATTCATGAGTGTGAAAACAGCCTTGCGCGTCTTCGAGATCATCGAGGCCTTCGCGCAAGAGAAGCAGCCGTTGGCGCTGTCGGAAATGGCGCGGCTCCTGGACATGCCCGTGTCCTCCTGCCTGGGCCTGATCCGCACGCTCGAAGAGCGCGGCTATCTCTACGAGACCGGTCGCCGCCAGGGCTACTACCCGACCAGCCGGCTGCTGGCGATGGCGCAGGTGATCGCGGCACACGATCCGGTGCTCGATCGCGTCAAGCCGGCATTGCTCGAACTGCGCGACAGCGCGCGTGAAACCGTGGTCTTCGGCAAGCTGCGCGAGGGCGGGCTGGTGGTGTACCTCGAAGTCGTCGATGCGCCGCAGAGCATTCGCTACACCACCGGCGCCGGCGAGACCCGGCCGGCCTATGCCAATTCCATGGGGCGTGCGCTGCTGTCCACCCTGACGCCCGAAGCGCGACGGGACTACGTCAAGGCCACCCAACTCGTGCGCCTGACCGACTCGACGCTGACGACCGCGTCCGCGCTGGCCGAGGAACTCGAGCGCTCGGCTGCGCGCGGCTGGTACGCCAATCTCGGCGAGAGCATTCCCGACCTCGCGGGCATCGCCTGGCCGGTGCACATCGGCGGCCAGGCCTACGCCATCTCGGTCGCCGGACCGCGCTACCGCGTCGAGCCGCGCATCGAGGAAATCGCCGCGATGCTGCGCGCCGCCTGCCGGTCGATCGAGGAGCCGCAGCGCGCCGCCGCCGCCACGCCCAAGAAACGGTGACCGCCCGCCGCGGTCCTCCAGAGGGAGACGATCATCATGAACAAGAGCCTTTCGAGACGCCGGCCGATGCCCGGCCTGGCAGCGCCGATGCCATGAACCGAAGCACCGCCGGCGCGCCGCGCTACTTCATCCGCGAAGCTGAGATCCCCGGCTACCACCCGGCCAACCACACCGGCACGCTCAACAAGCGCCTGATCGGGCCCGACACCGTCGGCGCCAGGCAGATCGAGATGCTGGTCGGCCACATCCAGAAGGGCCAGGGCGCGCTGCCGCATGCGCACCCGGGCATCGAGCAGGTCTGCTACCTGCTCGAAGGCCGTGCCGTGGCCGAGGTCGGCGGCCAGCGCCAGGAGTTGGCGCCGGGCGACTGCTGCTTCTTCCCGGCCGATGCGATGCACAGCTTCACAGTGGTCAGCGACGAGCCGGTGCGGGTGCTGGTGATCTACAGCCCGCCGTACGAGGAATCGCCCGAGCGGGTGCTCCGCCCCTGACGCCTCGCCGCGCCACGTCAACACAACAGACAGGAGACTCGCATGCAGAAGATCGACAGGCAATCCGCCGGCACCCGCCGCCGTTTCATCGCCCTCGGGGCCGGCCTCGGCCTCGGCGGCGCCATGCCCTGGGCGCTGGCGCAGGACGGCGCCTACCCGAAGCAGCCGATCCGGCTGGTGGTGCCGTTCGCCGCCGGCAGCGGCACCGACGCGGTGGCGCGCATCACGGCGCAGATGCTCGGCGAGGCGCTCAAGGGCTCGGTGATCGTCGACAACAAGGCCGGCGCCAACGGCGTGATCGCGGCCGAGGCGGTGGCCAAGGCGGCGCCCGACGGCTACACGCTGTTCATGACCACCAACACCACGCACTCGGCCAACCCGAGCCTGTTCAAGCGGCTGCCCTATGACCCGGTCAAGGACTTCACGCCGGTCAGCCGCATGGGCAACCTGCCTTTCATGCTGGTGGTCAACAACGACCTGCCGGTGAAGAGCGTCGACGAGCTGCTGGCCTGGGGCCGTGCGAATCCGGGCAAGCTCAGCTATGCCAGCGGCAACAGCACCGGCATCGTGAGCGGCGCCACGCTGTCGCGCATGAGCGGCATCCCGATGCTGCACGTGCCCTACAAGAGCACGCCGCCGGCCATCGCCGACCTGATCGGCGGCCAGGTGTCGATGATGGTGGTCGACCTCGCGGCCGGCCTCGCGACGGTCAATGCCGGCCGCATGCGCGCCATCGCGGTCACCACGCAGGAGCGCACCAAGCTGTTTCCCGAGCTGCCCCCGCTGGCCGACACGCCCGCGCTCAAGGGCTTCGACATCACCTCGTGGAACGGTGTCTATGGACCGGCCGGCATGCCGAAGGAGATCGTCACGAAGCTCAACCAGGCCCTGGCCGGCATGGCCGACAGCGCGGTCTTTCGCGAGCGGGTCGCCAAGCTCGGCTTCGACGCCTTCGGCAGCACGCCCGAGGAACTCGGCAGCTTCACGGTGTCCGAACTCGGCAAGTGGAAGAAGCTGATCCAGGCCGCGGGCATCCAGGCCGAATGAAGGACTCGACGGCAGCCGCAGGGGCGGGCGGTCCCTTGCAGGGCATCCGCATCCTCGACCTCACGGCGGTGGTGATGGGCCCCTACGCGACGCAGATCCTCGGCGACCTCGGCGCCGACGTGATCAAGCTCGAGCCGCCGGCCGGCGACAACCTGCGTGCGGTCGGCCCGATGCGACATGCCGGCATGGGCGCGATGGCGCTGCACCTGAACCGCAACAAGCGCTCGCTGGTGCTGGACCTGAAACGGCCCGAAGGCCGCGAGGCCTGCCTGCGGCTGGCAGCCGGCTGCGATGCGCTGATCTGCAACACGCGGCCGCAGGCCATGGCGCGGCTCGGGCTCGACTACGCGGCGGTGGCCACAGCCAACCCGAAGATCGTCTACGTCGGCTGCTTCGGCTACGGCGAGGACGGCCCCTATGCCGGCAAGCCGGCCTACGACGACCTGATCCAGGGCGCGGCCGGCATCGCCTCGCTGTTCGCGCAGCAGAGCGGCGGTGCGCCGCGCTACGCGCCGGTCACGCTGGCCGATCGTGCGGTGGGCCTGCAAGCCGCCATCGCCCTGCTCGCGGCCGTGCTGCACGCGCAGCGCAGCGGCCGGGGCCAATCCGTCGAGGTGCCGATGTTCGAGGCGCTGGCGCAGTTCGTGATGGGCGACCACCTCGGCGGCCACAGCTTCGAGCCGCCGATCGGGCCCACCGGCTATGCGCGCCTGCTGGCCGCGCACCGCAAGCCCTACGCCACGGCCGATGGCCATCTCAGCGTGCTGATCTACAACGACAAGCACTGGCAGGCCTTCTTCGACGTCATCGGCCGGCCCGCGCTGCGCGATTCGCCGATGTTCGGCAACCACACGGCGCGCGCGGCCCACATCGCCGAGGTCTACGCCTTCGTGGCCGAGGTGATGGCGACGCGCACCTCCGATCAATGGCTGGCCGCGCTCGAAGCAGCCGACATTCCGGTCGCGCGCCTGCACACGACGCAAAGCCTGCTCGACGATCCGCATCTGCGCGCGGTCGGCTTCTTCCGCGACATCGACCATCCGAGCGAAGGCCGCATCCGCACGCCGGCGCCGATCGGGCGCTATGGCGAGACGCCGGCCGCGCTGCGCCGGCCGGCACCGCGCATCGGCGAGCACAGCGTGGAGCTGCTGCGCGAAGCCGGCTATGGCGAGCACGAAATCGAAGCCCTGCTGGCCAGCGGCGCGACGCTGCAGCCGGCTCCTCATTCCTCCGAAGACCCGACATGAATTTCTCCCTGAACGACGACCAGCGCGCAATGGTCGCGGCCATCGAACGGCTGTGCGAAGACTTTCCTCCGGATTACTGGCGCGAGCATGACGACAGCGCGACCTTCCCGCATGAATTCCACCGCGCGGTGGCGGCCAGCGGCTGGCTCGGCATCGCGATGCCCGAGGCCCAGGGCGGCGCCGGGCTCGGCATCACCGAGGCCGCGCTGATGATGCGCGCCATCAGCGCCTCGGGCGCCGGGATGTCGGGCGCGTCGGCCATCCACATGAACATCTTCGGACTCAATCCGGTGGTGGTGTTCGGCAGCGAGGATCAGCGCCAGCGCTTCCTGCCGCCGCTGATCGCGGGCCAGCAGAAGGCCTGCTTCGCGGTCACCGAACCCGACGCCGGGCTCGACACCACGCGGCTCAAGACCCAGGCGCTGCGCCAGCCCGGCGGCGGCTACCTGCTGCATGGCCGCAAGATCTGGATCTCGACCGCGCAGGTGGCCGACCGGATGCTGATCCTCGCGCGCACCACGCCGCTCGAAGAGGCGAAGAAGCCGACCCAGGGCCTGACGCTGTTCTACGCCGCGCTGGACCGCAGCCGGGTCGAGGTGCGCGAGATCCACAAGCTCGGCCGCGCCGCGGTCGATTCCAACATGCTGTTCATCGACGGGCTCGAAGTGCCCGAGGCCGACCGCATCGGCGAGGAGGGCAGGGGCTTCGAGTACATCCTGCACGGCCTGAACCCCGAGCGCATCCTGATCGCGGCCGAAGCCGTCGGCCTCGGCCGTGCGGCGCTGCGCATCGCGGCGCAATACGCCAGGGAACGCGTGGTGTTCGGCCGCCCGATCGGGCAGAACCAGGGCGTGGCCCATCCGCTGGCGCGCGCCTGGGCCAACCTCGAGGCGGCCGACCTGATGGTCTTCAAGGCGGCCGCGCTGTACGACGCCGGCGAGCCCTGCGGCATCGAGGCCAACAGCGCCAAGTACCTGGCGGCCGAGGCCGCGCACGACGCCTGCCAGAACGCGATCCTGACACTCGGGGGCATGGGCTATGCGAAGGAATACCACGTGGAACGCCTGCTGCGCGAGAGCTACATCCCGCGCATCGCGCCGGTCAGCCCGCAGATGATCCTGAACTTCATTGCGGAGAAGGCGCTGGGGCTGCCGAAGTCTTATTGAGCGCCGGCGCTGGGCGCTCCGGATGCAGCGGTCCGTCGGCGCCTGCACCTTCCACTTCGGACTACAGGCCCGTCGGCAGCAGTCGGCCCAGTTCGGATGCTCGTGCCTTCTATCTCGACTTGACGGCGCCGATCTGTCAATTGACGCAGGCTGATCGGTCTGTGACTTTCTTCGCGTTGTTGCGCTGAGACCGCCTCTTCGGCGGTGTCCTGCGCGCTCTTTGAGAGGATTCTCATTTTTCCTGGCAATTGAGCTTTTATAGTATTTTTCTATTCCTTTGAACATCCTCCGCGCCGATCGACCAAGCGGCCCGAAGCGGCATTCGAATGCCCGCTTGCATATGGTGAACTAATTCCCTGGGCTTTTGCATCGATCTGAATTTAGAGAACGGCTCCGGCAGGCCGGCCTGATCGACGCCGAGGTGCATGAGCGCACGGAGACGCGTGATGCGGCCATCGGTGCGGCGCAGGTACGAATTCATGCGCTGCGTCTTTGCCGCGCATTGGGTATCGGGGGGCGCCCGCCGCAGCGCCATATGCACGAGGCTTTTGCAATGAAAGCCGAATCGCGTCCTGGCAAGTCCCCGCACGGGATTGCCTTGATTGCCTGAGTTTTCGGGAATTTTTCACGGTCGAGCCATCGACCGATGGCCAAAACCCCTCTCTCAGATAGATCCCAGTCTTCGCCCAGGCGGTTTCCGGCCGTCATTCAGACGTTTCTCATATGCGGCGCAAGCCGGTGTGCATACCATTGATTGGAAGTCATCGCCCTGGTGTTTGCCCGATTAATTCAATCGGAGTCGAGGGCAATTGAAAACCTGTTTTCGAGCAGATGTTCTGCACGAAATGGCATGAATTGAAATTAGAGGATCTTTCCGGTGAACAAGTCATATATCAGTGTGTGGAACGAAGCTCTTGGGGCGTGGGTCGCCKCCAGTGAAGTGGTTGCAACCAGGGGCAAGAAGGCCTCGAAGGGCGCAGTCTTGCGCTCGCAGGCGCAAGGGGGGCTGACGGTGCCGTGCGTTCGGG